>NZ_LZZU01000009.1:0-35303 GCF_014170355.1 Cupriavidus sp. UME77 | reverse complement strand
CCCCAACCCCCAAGCCCCCGATGGGCGCCGCCGCGCTGGCACGCTCGCGCCGCCTGGCCGCCGATGTGATGGCGGAGCTGACCGACGACGACGAAACCAGGCCGCTGCCGCAGGTGCCTACCGCCACGTCGATGGGCCTGGTGTCCTGCCACGCCTGCGACGCGCTCAGCCCGCTCGCGATGCAAGGCGAGCCCTGCCCGCGCTGCGGCGCCACGCTGCATCACCGCAAGCCGAACAGCCTCGCGCGCACCTGGGCGTTCCTGCTGTCCGCCCTCATCCTTTATATTCCCGCCAACCTGCTGCCGGTCATGGTGACGCAGTCCATCCTGGGCACGCAGCGCGACACCATCTTTTCCGGCGTGGTCTACCTGTGGTTGTCGGGCTCCAACATGCTGGCCATCGTGGTGCTGATCGCCAGCATCGTGGTGCCGCTGCTGAAGATGATCATCCTCGCGCTGCTGCTGCTGTCCGTGCATTTCCGCTCGCGCTGGCGGATTCGCCAGCAGACCCGGCTGTACGGGCTGGTGGAAATCATCGGCCGCTGGTCGATGCTGGATATTTTCGTGGTGGCGCTGCTGGCTTCGCTGGTGCGCGCCGGGGCACTCGCCACCATCATCCCGGGCGCCGGCGCCATGGCGTTCGGCTCCGTGGTGGTGCTCACCATGCTGGCTTCACTCAGTTTCGACCCGCGCCTGCTGTGGGACTCGATGGATAAACACGATGCCTGACCTAGACCCGTCTTCTCCCTCCCCTTCCTCGCAGCCACCGGCGCCGGAGCGCCGCCGCAGGGCGCGCTGGCTGCCCTCGCTGGTCTGGCTGATCCCGATCGTGGCTGCGCTGGTTGGCCTGTCGCTGCTGATTCATACGCTCACCGAGCGCGGCCCCGAGATCACGGTCACGTTCCGCACCGCCGAGGGCCTGGTCCCGGGCAAGACGCCGGTACGCTACAAGGACGTGGACATCGGCCTGGTCAAGTCCGTGCGGCTGGCCGGCGACCACTCGCACGTGATCGCCAAGATCGACCTGACCCAGGATGCGGCGAGCTTCTCCACCAAGGACACGCGCTTCTGGGTGGTGCGCCCGCGCTTTGCCACCAGTGGCATCTCCGGGCTGGGAACCCTGCTGTCAGGCGCCTATATCGGCGTCGACGCCGGCAAGTCCGAGGAGCGCGTGCACAACTTCACCGGGCTGGAAGTGCCGCCCGCCGTCACCACCGATGCCTCCGGCAAGCAGTTCGTGCTGCGCGCCACCGATCTCGGCTCGCTCGACATCGGCTCGCCGGTCTACTACCGCCGCGTCCAGGTCGGCCAGGTGGTGGCTTACCAGCTGGAGCCCAACGGGCGCGACCTGTCGCTGCGCGTGTTCATCAACAAGCCTTACGACAAGCTCGTCACGGCCGACTCGCGCTTCTGGCACGCCAGCGGCGTGGACATCAAGCTCGATGCCGGCGGCTTCAAGCTCAACACGCAATCGCTGGTGACGGTGCTGCTCGGCGGCGTGGCCTTCCAGGCCCCGGACGACTCCAAGGCGACGGATGCGGCTAACGAGAACACCCAGTTCCTGCTGGCCAGCGACCAGACCGAGGCGATGAAGGAGCCGGAAGAAATCGCGCCTTCACTCGCCGTGCTGAACTTCGACCAGTCCGTGCGCGGGCTCTCGCCCGGCGCACCGGTGGATTTCCGCGGCGTGGTCGTGGGCCAGGTGCGCTCGATCGGCATCGAGTACCAGGTCGAGAAGAAGGCTTTCCGCCTGCCCGTGGTGGTGGAACTGTACCCCTCGCGCATGGGCTTCCGGGCGCGTGACGTGGAGGACGTCAACCGAGCGCGCAATATCGTCCAGGCGCTGATCAAGCGTGGCATGCGCGCGCAGTTGCGCACCGGCAACCTGCTGACCGGCCAGCTCTATGTGGCGCTGGATTTCTTCCCCAAGGCGCCGCCGGCCAGCGTCAACCTGGATGGCGCCATGCCTGAACTGGCCACCACGCCGGGCGCGTTCGACGAGCTGCAGGCCAAGCTGGGCGATATCGTCAACAAGATCGACAAGGTGCCGTTCGAGCAGATCGGCCAGGACCTGCGCACGTCGATGGCCACGCTCAACACCATGATGACCAGCGCCGACAAACTGGTGGCCCAGCTCAACGGCGATGTGGCGCCCCAGGTGCTGGCCGCGCTGCAGGACGCGCGCAAGACGCTGAGCACGGCCAACGGCACGCTCGCCTCGGACGCCCCGCTGCAGCAAGACACGCGCCGCATGATGCAGGAGCTCACGCGCACCGCGGTGTCGCTGCGCACGCTGACCGAATACCTGGAACGCCACCCTGAAGCGCTGGTGCGCGGCAAGCCGGAGAAATGATGATGACCCGCATAGAGATGACCTGCCACCGCCTGTTGCTGCCCCTCTCGCTCGCCGCGGCGCTGCTGGCGGGCTGCGCCTCGCCCGATCCGCGCTATTACACGCTGGCCCAGGGTCCCGCCGCCGCTACAGCGAGCGGCGCCGAAGGACAGGCCGCCGCGCCAGCGCAGCCGGTGTGGATCGAGGTTGCGCCGGTGCGCGTGCCTGAACGCCTCAACCGGCCGCAGCTGGTGGTGCGTGACGGCAAGGATGGCAACGCGCTCAAGCTGCTGGACCTGTCGCGCTGGTCCGCGCCGCTGCCGGACGAGCTGCGCGACGCGCTGTCGCAGCAACTGCAGGCCAGGCTAGGCGCGGTCGATACCTACCAGCAAGGCCTGTCGGAAGTGGAACCGGTGTTCCGCATCACCACCGAAGTGGTGCGGCTGGACGCTGACGTGGGCCAGCGCGCCGGCGCCGTCATCAACTGGACCGTGCGCCGCCTGCCCGACGGCAAGGTCAGGGCCGGCCGCACGCAGGCCGAGCTGGCCGCGCCTGGCGCGGTGGACGGCGTCGTGGCGGCTTACCGCCAGATCGTGGCAAGCACCGCGGACGATATCGCGGCCGGCGTGGAATCACTGCGCCGAGGCACGTCGAAATAGCAAAGAAGTCGCGGCGAAGTAGCGGCGCGGCGGGATGCAGGTCCCGCCCGCGCCGGAATCAATCCTCCGCGGGTGCCGGCGCGCCCCGGCAACTGCGCCGCCGCTCCGACTCGGCCATGGCCGCCAGGCAGGCCTCGGCGTCTCCCGCCACCAGCTTGGCCGAGCAGGCCAGCATCAGGTTCTTGCTCAGGCCGAAATCCTCCACCACGAAGCCGCGCGCATCGAGCCGTTCGCCCTTGCCATCCGTTTCATCGGCGGCAACGGCCACGCGGTCCAGCAACGTGCCGCGGTCGCTGCTGTAGCCCCATACCGGCTTTTGCAGCGCGATGGCGAATCCCACCTCGAATGCCGTGCCCGAGTCCGGCTCGCCCGGCCCGCGGAAATCGTCCAGGTTGGCCATCACCATGTCGGCGCGGCGCAGCAGATTGATGTTCGCCTCGTAGATCCAGCGCGCGGTGTCGGGGCCGCAAAGACCGGCTGGGGCGGCTTTGTCGAGGGGATAGAGGCCAAGGAAGCCGTAATGGGCGCAGCGGGCCTTGAGGGCCTCGCCGTACGCGATGGCGTCTTTGCGGAATACGTCGAAGCCGGCGAGGTAGATGGTTTTCATTGAGCGTGGCTGGGTGGCGGACGTTGACGCCAGTGAGGATAGCGCATGTGTTTGACGTGATGGCTACAGCGACCACTTCCAACCCAACGTCAACCTGAACCTGAACCTGAACGGCAGGTCACCGCCCTCGCCAGGCGGCGGCCTGCGTTGCCGCTCTCCCGTGCTCACGCGGGCGGCGAGCCCTCCTTGAATGCCCCCTTGAGCATCTGCCGCAGTTCGGGGCCATCCTGGTGCTGGTGCACCTGCACCGCATGCTGGACCGCGACTTCGAGCAGTTCGTCTTCGGTGTCGGCGCTCAATGCCACCGTGCACTTCGACTCGCTCGGAAACTCGCGGCAATCGATATATTTGCGTCCCATCATTGCCTCCTGACGCGTGAGGGTGAGATGGCGCCACCGGGGCGGCGGGCGCCTGATCCACCGCCTGATCCAGTATAGGACCGGCGCCGAGCGCGGGGGGCCCGCCGGCGCGTCAGAGTACCGGGGTGATCACCTTGCCGGTGCCGAGGAACGCGTCGAGGTTATCGAACACCAGCGCGGCCATGGCCGCGCGGGTTTCATGCGTGCCGCTGGCCACGTGCGGAGCCAGTACCACGTTGTCCAGCGCAAACAGCGCCTCGGGCACTTCCGGCTCGGCGCGGAACACGTCCAGCCCGGCGCCGCCCAGGCGGCCGTCGCGCAAGGCAGTGACCAATGCCTCTTCGTCCACCACGCTGCCGCGCGACACATTGACCAGGATGCCCTTGGGGCCCAGCGCCTTGATGATGTCGGCCGATACCAGCCCTTCGGTCTCGGGGCCGCCCACGCAGGTCACGGCCAGGAAATCCGCCCAGCCGGCCAGCGCCTTCAGGTCAGGCTCGTGGCGCCACGGCGCGCCGTCGCGCGCCCGGCGGTTGTGGTACGCGATGTCCATGCCGAAGCCGGTGGCGCGCTGCGCCACTTTCTCGCCGATGCGGCCCAGGCCCAGGATGCCGAGCTTCTTGCCGGAGACGCGGGTGGTCAGCGGGAAGTTGTCCTTGCCCCACTTGCCGGCGCGCACGAAGCGGTCGCCATGGGCGATGCCGCGAGCAGCGTCGAGCAGCAAGCCGAAAGCGAGGTCGGCCACGCAGTCGTTGAGCACGTCGGGCGTGTTGCTGACCTGGATGCCGCGCGCGCGGGCCGCGTCCAGCGCGATCGAGTCATAGCCGACGCCAAAGCTCACGATGGCCGCGAGCCTGGGCATGGCCGCGATGGCCTCGGCGGTGATGCCGTGGCGCGCCGACGTCACCGCCACGCGCGCCTGTTGCGCGTGCTCGCGCAGCCACGCCAGCGGCTCGGGCTGCTCCCACAGCGGCACGGCCTGGTACTGCTCGCGCAGGCGGGAATTGATCTGCGGCGCGAGGGGGCCGATCTGGATAAGCGTGGCTTGGGACATGGATGCGAGGCGAGGAAAAAATGCAACGTTGGATGGTAGCGCAATCATAACGCGTCCCGCACCGCGCCGCAGGGCGGCGCCCAGGCTCGGGAGTCAGGCGCTCTCGCGCTGGATGACCTCGAAACCCAGGTCGATGATGCGCTCCCCCACTTCGCGCCCATCGATGCGGGCCAGCAGGCATTCGGCGGCGGTGCGGCCGATGGCCGGGCCATCGATGCGCACCGTCGACAACGCCGGGTAGGTATGCGCGGCAAAGTTGAGATCGCCAAAGCCCATCACCGCGAGCTGCTCCGGCACCTTCAGCCCGCGCGCGCGGGCTTCCGACAGCGCGCCCTGCGCCAGCGTGTCCGAGCTGCAGAACACCACGTCCGGTCGCGCGCCGCCATCGAGCAGCCGCGCCAGCCCCTCGCGGCCAAGCCCCAGGCTGGACGGCGCGGGCACGATGCTGCTCGGCACTTCCGTGATGCCGTGACGGCCAAGCGCGTCGAGAAAGCCCAGGCGGCGCGACTCGGCGCGCTGGTCGCTGGCCGACAGGATGGCCGGCTTGCGATAGCCGCGCGCATACAGGAACTCGGCCACTGTCTGGCCCACCTTCTCGTGCGAGAAACCCACCAGCATGTCGATCGGCGTGGGCGTGATGTCCCAGGTCTCCACCACCGGCACGCGCGCGGCCAGCAGGCGCCGGCGCGTGTCGGCGGTGTGCGCGATGCCGGTCAGCACGATGCCGTCGGGGCGGCGCGAAAGGATGGCGGCCAGCAGGTCCTGCTCGCGCGTGGCGGCATAGCCGGACAAGCCCAGCATCATCTGGTAGCCCGCTTGCGAGAAGCGATCGGTCAGTGCCTGGATGGTGTCCGCAAAGATCGAGTTGGCGATGGTCGGCACAATGGCAGCGATCAGCCGGCTGCGCCGCGAGGCCAGGCCGCCGGCCAGCAGGTTGGGCACGTAGCCGGTGCGCTGGATGGCCTCCTGCACGCGCGCCACGGTGCCCGCCGAGACCACCCCGGGCTGGTTGACCACGCGCGACACGGTAATCGGCGAGACGCCCGCGATCTTGGCCACGTCAGCCAGCGTGACGCTGCCGGTGGCGCGGCCGGCAGGGGCCGGCGCGGACGCCGAACGAGGGGCGGTGCGAGGGGCGGTCGGCTTGCGGGATGAGGCCATGAATGTGGTGAAGGAAGCAAAAAAAAGCCGGCTGGGCGCAGGGCCGGCATGGGCGCCATGATAGCGCCCGCGCCGCGCGGCAGGCTGCGCTGCGGGGGCGCGCGACGGGTTAACCCCGAGCACGCATGCGTTGTGGGCGACAAATGACAGCGCTATCATCTGCTGTCTTCGGCGCTGGGGCAGCAGGACGGCCGCCCGCCGGGGCCAGACAAAAAAAGAGCAGACGTCGCCACGACGCTACCGATCAGAGGAGACAGCCCATGCCCGCAAGCCCCGCCGGCAAGAAGCCGCAAGACCGGCCCCGCAAGCAGCCCGAGGAACTGCGCAGCCACCGCTGGTACGGCGCCAACGACCTGCGCGCCTTCGGCCACCGCTCGCGCACCGCGCAGATGGGCTACAGCCGCGCCGACTACGCCGGCAAGCCGGTTGTCGCCATCATCAACACCTGGAGCGACATCAACCCCTGCCACAGCCACTTCCGCCAGCGCGCCGACGAAGTCAAGCGCGGCATCTGGCAGGCGGGCGGATTCCCGGTGGAAATGCCGGCGATGAGCCTGTCCGAGCCGTTCCAGAAGCCCACCACCATGCTCTACCGCAACCTGCTGGCGATGGAGACCGAGGAACTGCTGCGCTCCTACCCTGCCGATGGCTGCGTGCTGCTGGGCGGCTGCGACAAGACCACGCCGGCCCTGCTGATGGGTGCGCTGGCGATGGACCTGCCCACCCTCTTCGTGCCGGCCGGGCCGATGCTGCGTGGCAACTGGAACGGCGTGACGCTGGGCTCCGGCTCGGATACGTGGAAGTACTGGGCCGAGCTGCGCGCCGGCAATATCACCGAGCAGGACTGGCAGGGCATCGAAGACGGCATCGCGCGCTCGCCAGGGCATTGCATGACGATGGGCACGGCATCGACCATGACGGCCGTGGTGGAGGCCATCGGCATGTGCCTGTCCGGTGCCTCGTCGATCCCCGCGCCGGATTCGCGCCATGCGCAAATGGCCTCGCTGTCGGGCCGGCGCATCGTCGAGATGGTGTGGCAGGACCTGAAGCCATCGGAGATCGTCACGCCCGCCGCCATCGACAACGGCGTGCGCACCGCGCTGGCGCTGTCCGGCTCCACCAACGCCATCGTCCACCTGATCGCGCTGGCGCGCCGCGCCGGCCATGCGCTATCGCTGGATCGCTACGACGAACTGGCGCGCAGCACGCCGGTGCTGGCCAATATCCGTCCGTCGGGCCAGTACCTGATGGAAGACTTCTACTACGCCGGCGGCCTGCGCGCGATGCTCGCGCAGATGGGCGACCTGCTCGATACCGGCACGCTCACCGTCGATGGCCGCACGCTCGGCGAGAACCTGGCAGGCGCCCGCGTGTTCAACGACGACGTGATCCGCCCGCGCGACAAGCCGCTGGTGGCCAGCGACGGGCTGGCCGTGCTGCGCGGCAACCTCGCCCCGGACGGCGCCGTGATCAAGCCCCCGGCCGCGCAGCAAGACCTGCTGCGCCACACCGGCCGCGCCGTGGTGTTCCGCGACTACAACGACATGGCGCAGCGCATCGACGACCCGGCGCTGGACATCGATGCCACCTGCGTGATCGTGCTGCAGAACGCCGGCCCGCAAGGCGCGCCCGGCATGCCGGAATGGGGCCAGTTGCCGATTCCGCAGAAGCTGCTCAAGCAAGGCGTGCGCGACATGGTGCGCATCTCGGATGCGCGCATGAGCGGCACCAGCTACGGCGCGTGCGTGCTGCACGTGGCGCCGGAATCGTATGTGGGCGGCCCGCTCGCCTTCGTGCGCGACGGCGACCTGATCGAGCTGGACGTGCCGGCCCGCAAGCTCAACCTGCTGATCAGCGACGACGAGATGGCGCGCCGCCGCGCCGCCTGGGTCGCGCCCGTGCCCAAGTTCGAGCGCGGCTACGGCAAGCTCTACCTGCGCCACGTCAGCCAGGCGGACAAGGGCTGCGACTTTGATTTCCTGGAACCGGTCGATGCCCCGGAGGACGGCGAGCCGGAGATCCACTAGCGCCCAACTAGCGCCTAGCTAGCGCCCCACCCTCGCCCCGCCATCGCTTCATCGTCGCTTCACCACCCCAATAAGAACCGAGGAGACCCCACCCCATGAAACGCCAAGCCCTTGCGCTGCTGGCCACCGCGGCGACCCTGGCCGCCGCCGTCCTCCCGCTGAACGCATCCGCCCAGGCCGGCTGGCCCAGCAAGCCGATCACCTACGTGGTGCCGTTCCCGCCCGGGGGCACCACCGATACCCTGGCACGCCTGATCGGCCAGCGCCTGAGCCAGGCGCTAGGCACCACCGTGGTGGTGGAGAACCGCCCCGGCGCCGGCGGCAATATCGGCTCCGACTACGCCTCCAAGGCCGCGCCAGATGGCTACACCATCCTCGGCGGCACCATCAGCTCGCACGCGATCAATGCCAGCCTGTACCCGAAGATGCCGTACGACGTGGTCAAGTCCTTCGCCCCCATCACGCTGATCGGGACCAATGCCAATGTGCTGGTAGTCAGCGCCGGCAGCCCGTTCAAGACGGTGAAGGACATCGTGGCTGAAGCCAAGGCCAAGCCGGATACGCTCGCCTTCGCATCCGCCGGCAACGGCACCTCGCAGCACCTGGCCGGTGAATTGTTCAAGAGCCTGGCCGGCATCAAGATCACACACATTCCCTACAAGGGCAGTGGCCCGGCGATCCAGGACGTGATGGCGGGGCAGGTGCCCATGATGTTCGACACGACCGTGGTGGCCGCCCAGCATATCGACTCGGGCAAGCTGCGGGCGCTGGCCGTGACTTCCGCCAAGCGCATCAAGAGCATGCCGAATGTACCGACGATGGCCGAGGCCGGCGTCAGCGGCTACGAGCTGGAATCCTGGCAAGCCATCTTCGCGCCTGCAAATACGCCCAAGCCAATCGTGGACCGCTTGTACAAGGAGATCTCGGCGATCATCAAGACGCCGGATATGCAAGCGCGGCTGGAGAAGCTGGGCATGGAGCCGTCGGGGATGTCGCCCGTGGAGTTTGCGGAGTTCCAGCGTAGCGAGATTGTGAAGTGGGCGAAGGTGGTGAAGGCGGCGGATATCAGGATTGATTGATATCGGGATCGATTGAACTGCTTGTAGCCCGCTGACGCGGGGCTACAAGCACGCATGCCCCCCAACACCCCGTCCACCCCGACTCAAGGACTCAAGAAATCAAGGACTCAACGCCGGATGCTTCAACGCATGCGCTGTCTCCGCCAGATGCGCCCGAAAACTCCCCTCATCCCGCTTCAACCCCAGCTCCCCATACCGATAGGCCATCGCCAGCGCCTGGATCGATTCCGGATGCTCGCGCTCCGCCGCGGCCTCGTACCACGCTACCGCGCGGGCCTCGTCGCGCGGCACGCCAGCCCCTTCGCGATAGGCGTTGGCCAGCATGAACATCGCTTGCGGCACGCCGGCATCGGCGGCCACCTCGAACCAGCGCGCGGCCGCGGCCGGGTCCGGCGCGCGGCCATAGCCGCCACGGTGCAGCAAGCCGAGGTAGTACGCAGCCCCGGTATTGCCTGCGGCGGCGGCCAGCTCGAAGTGGTGCCAGGCCGCTTCAGCGTCGGGCGCGCGCTGCGCGTCGCCGAGGAAAGCCGCCTTGCCCAGCACAAGATGCGCGCGCGCATCGCCCGCCCCGGCGGCCTGCTTCAGCCAGTCACGGCCTTCGGCATGCGCCGCCGCATCCCCGCTTGCCCACAACGCTTCGCCAAGCGCGGCCTGGGCCGCGCCCTCCCCCGCCCGCGCCGCCTGGCGCAGCGCCGCGAGCGCCTCTTCGTCGCCGGCCGAGCCGGCCCGCGTCTGCCACTGCGCAAGCTGCGCGTGGCGCGCGCTGGCATGCTCGCGCCACGCCGAAGCCCCGCCCACGCAGCCGGCCGCCACCGCGACCGCCGCCAGCGCGGCAGCGATGACCGGATGCAGGCGGCGCTGACGGCCGTGGCGACGCACAGGCGCACTGCATGCCGGTGCCGTCGTTCCCTTCATTGGCGTATTCGTTGCCGTGCTCATTGCCGTGGTCATTGCCGCCTTACTGGTTGAGGTCGACGCTGTATAGCGACAGGTTCTTGGTGGTGTCGTAGCTCGCCTGCTCCAGCGCGACATTGGCGAGGCCGGCGGCTTGCGCCAGAGCCAGCTGGCCCGGCGCGGACGCAAACACCACCTTGCCGGCGGTGGCCACCTTGGTGAAGCGCCAGCTGCGCGCGCCGCCGTTGGTGGCGCGCGTGATGGCACCGGCCTTCTTGATGTAGGCGATCAGCACATCGCGGCTGGCGTCCGGCGAGGCGTAGACCGTCTTGCTGCCGTCCAGGCCAGGGAAATTGCCGCCGCCGCTGGCGCGGTAGTTGTTGGTGGCCACGATGAACTGCTGGCTGGCGTCGAGCGGCACGCCCTTGTACGCGAGGTTCTTGATGCGGCTGCCCTCCGGCTGCGTCACGTCGATCTCGTACTGCAGGTCGGGTGAGGTGAACATGTCGAAGTTATAGCCAGGGAAGCTGCTGATGAGCGGCTGGTCAGCGGTCTTGGCCGGATCGATCAGGTTGAAGCGCTTGGCGGCGGTCTCCAGCCAGGCCTTGACGTCGCTGCCGCTAACCTTCACCGCGTAGATGGTGTTGGGGTAGAGGTAGAGATCGGCTGCATTGTTGATGGCAAGGTTGCCGGACTGCACGTCGGTGTAGTCGTTGCCGCCGCCAAAGCCGCTCTTGAACGGCGCGGAGACGGACAGCACCGGCAGCGTGGCCAGCGCCGGCAGGTTGGCGGCGATGTAGTCCTTCACATAGGCCGCCTGCGCCTGGTTGACGATCTGGATCGCACCGGGATCGCCCACATCGGCGAAGTACGTGCTCATGCGGTAGTCGGTGGTGCCGATCGGCGTCTTCACGTAGGCGATGGTGGCCTGGTGCTCCGCGTCGACCGCGGCCGCCACGCTGGCATCGGCCGCCACATAGCTCTTGTCGGCATTCTGGATCGAGCGCGCCTGCACGATGGTAGCGCTCTTGTCGACCACCCAGCGATTGCCGTCATGCGCGAGCTGCAGCTTGATCACGCCGAGGCGGCGGCCCCAGTAATCGGCCATCACGGTAGGCACGCCGTTGACCGTGCCGCGCACCTTGTCCACGCCCGGCAGGTTGAACTGCGCTACCGTGCTGGTGGCATCGGGGAAGACCTGGTGCGAGTGGCCGATCAGCATGGCGTCCACGCCGGCCACCTTGGACAGGTGCCAGCTGCCGTTCTCCATGGCGGGCGAGTACGCGGAGGCATCGAGCCCGCCGTGCGAGATCACCACCACCAGGTCGGCACCCTTGGCGCGCATCTCCGGCACGAACTTCTCGGCGGTTTCCTTCACGCCCTCGGTGTAGACCTTGCCGTCGAGCCAGCGCTTGTCCCAGCTCATGATCGCGGGCGGCGTGAAACCGATGATGCCGACCTTGACCGGCACCGTGACGGTGTTGCCGTCGGGCCCGGTGGCGGTGATCTGGCGGGTGATGATGGTGTACGGCTGGAACAGCGGCGCGCGCGTGCGCACGCTGTACACGTTGGCCAGCACCTGCGGGAAGGCTGGCCCGGCGCACGGCGTCTGCACGGTCGGGTCGGGCAGGCCATCCACGTTGAAGCGGTTGCCCGTGACCTGGTTCAGATAGCCCAGGCCGTAGTTGAACTCGTGGTTGCCGATGCCGCCACCGTCGAACCTGGCCGCGTTCATCACCTTGTACATGGCCAGGGTCTCGCCGCACTTGAGCGGGTTGACCTGGGCCTGGTAATCGGCCAGCGCGGTGCCCTGGATGGTGTCGCCGTTGTCCAGCAGCAGGGTGTTGGGAAACTCGGCGCGCGCCTGCTTGATCAGGGTTGCCACGCGCTCGAAGCCGAAGGATTTGTCCTCGGCCAGCTTGAAGTAATCGTAGCTGCGCACATTGGTGTGCAGGTCGGTGGTTTCCAGCAGGGCCAGCGTGGCCTTGGTGCCGGCCGAGACGCTATCGGCCTGCGGCGTGACACCCGTGCCCGTGCCGGCGCTGGCAGGGCTGTCATCGGAGCCGCAGGCGGCCAGCAACACCGTGGCCACGATGGCAGCGCCCAGCGCGGCCACGGTGGGCACGGCGAGGATCGGGGACGAAGCGGGCGCGGCGCGCGCGGGTAGAACGTCGGTCGGACAGCGGTGCATTTGTGGCTCCCTTCTTTCTTGTTGTGCCTGGAGCCGGACATTGTCCCGAGCGCAAATGGCAGCAGAGTGACGCGTGCGTTACACCACCGTGACGACGGGCCGCTGGCAGCTGGCGCGCCCGCACGGCCCGCCGATATGCCCTGTCCCAACCCAATGTGCCATTGACGCCGCGTTATATACCGTCATATATTGCGCATTTGGCGGGCACATCTGGCGGGCACATTCCGGCCTGGCCCGCCCGCTATCCAACCCGCTTCCGGCCACCCGCGCCCCGCCATGCCCATGCTCCCGATCTCCGCTCCGTTGCCTGCCCAGTCCCGCCAGCCACGTGGCGCCCGACGCGCCGCCTCGCTGGCGGCCGGCCTGCTGCTGTCCGCCACCCTGGCGCTGTCCGCCCCGGCCGCCTTCGGCGCAGACCTGGTGGTCTCCGCCGCGGCCAGCCTGACCAATGCCTTCAAGTCGCTCGCCGAATCCTACGAACGCGCGCACCCCCAGACCAAGGTGATCCTCAACTTCGGCGCCTCCGACGTGCTGATGCAGCAGATCGTCAACGGCGCGCCGGCCGATGTGTTTGCCTCGGCCGACCAGGACGCCATGAACAAGGCCGTGGCCGAGCGCGTGGTGCAGCCTGCGTCGCGCCGCGATTTTGCCGCCAACCAGCTCGCGCTGATCCTGCCGGCTGACAGCAAGCTGGAAGCGGGCAAGCTGCAGGACCTGACCCGCCCCGAGTTCAAGCGCGTGGCCTTCGGCAACCCGGCGTCGGTGCCGGTGGGCCGCTACACCAAGGGCGCGCTGGAAGCAGCGGGCGTGTGGGATGCGGTCGCGGCCAAGGGCGTGATGGCGCAAAACGTGCGCCAGAGCCTGGATTACGTGGCCCGTGGCGAAGTCGATGCCGGCTTTGTGTTCGCCACCGATGCGGCGATCATGCCCGACAAGGTCAAGGTGGCGCTGCGGGTACCGACGCGCCAGCCGGTCACGTATCCGATCGCCATCACTTCGCACTCCAGGCAGCCCGAGCAAGCCGCGGCATTCCTCGGCTATGTGACGTCGCCGGAAGGGCAAGCGGTGCTGGCCAGGTATGGTTTTCTCAAACCGTAAGCTGTAATCCGTAGGCCGCAAGCCATAGTCCCTGACCCTTGCCCGCAGCCCGGGCGCGCCGCCAACCTGAATCCACCTTGCCGCCTGCTTGGCTCCGCCGGCAGGCGTTTATGCTGATGACCTCCCTGGAAGCTGTCTGGGTCCCGCTGTCGCTGTCGCTCAAAGTGGCGGGCTGGGCCACCGTGCTCAACACCGTGCTGGGCGTGGGCGCGGCCTTTGCCCTGTCGCGCTGGCAATCGGCCGCGCGCGACGTGGTCGACGCCCTGCTCACGCTGCCGCTGGTGCTGCCACCGACCGTGCTCGGCTACTACCTGCTGGTACTGGTCGGGCGCCGCGGCGTGTTCGGAGAGTGGCTCGGCCGGCTCGGCATCGAACTGGTCTTTACCTGGCAAGGCGCGGTGCTGGCCTCCACCATCGTGGCCTTCCCGCTGGTGCTGAAGTCGGCCCGCGCCGCCTTCGAAGGGGTTGACTCGCAGCTCGAGGATGCCGCGCGCGTGCTCGGCACGTCCGAGGCCGGCATCTTCTTTCGCGTGACGCTGCCACTGGCGTCGCGCGGCATCATCGCCGGCGTGCTGCTGGCCTTTGCCCGCGCGCTGGGCGAGTTCGGCGCCACGCTGATGGTGGCGGGCAACCTGCCCGGGCGCACGCAAACGCTGTCGGTTGCCATCTACGAAGCCGTGCAGGCCGGCGACGACAACACCGCCAACGTGCTGGTGCTGGTCACCTCCCTCACTTGCGTGGTGCTGCTGGTGGCCGCCGGGCGGCTGGTGCCGCCCACCCGCAAAATGTACCGGTAGGCCGCCATGACCATGCAAGTCACCGTACGCAAGCAACTCGGCTCCGCCGACCGCCGGTTCGGGCTGGATATCGCCTTCGATTCGGCAAGCAAGCGCATTGCGCTGTTTGGCCCCTCCGGCGCGGGCAAGAGCCTGACGCTGCGCGCCATCGCCGGATTGCTCACGCCGGACAGCGGCCGCATCGTGCTCAACGGCCGCACCCTGTTCGACAGCGAGACACACGTCAACGTGCGCCCGCAGGAGCGGCGCGTGGCCTACCTGTTCCAGGACTACGCCCTGTTCCCGCATCTGACGGTCGCGCAGAACATCGCCTTCGGGCTGGAGCGCGGCTGGCGCAACCCGCGCCGCAATACGCACCACCCGGAAGCGCAGCGCTGGATCGATGCGTTTGGCCTTGGCGCGATCACCGGCAACTATCCCGGCGAGATCTCCGGCGGCCAGAAGCAACGCGCCGCGCTGGCGCGCGCGCTGGCGGCGCGGCCCGATATCGTGCTGCTGGACGAGCCGTTCTCCGCGCTGGACCCGGCGCTGCGCATACGCATGCGCGCCGAGCTGCGCGCGCTGCAAGCCAGCCTGGAAGTGCCCATGCTGGTGATCTCGCACGACCCCGACGACGTGGAAGCCCTCGGCGACCACGTGCTGGAAGTGCGCGAAGGCCGCATCTTTGGCGCCGCGCCCGTGAAAGGGCATCCGCAGGTCTACGCGCCCGCCTCGGCGCACGTGGTCTGAGGCTGGCTCAGTGAAGCCGGATCAGTGAGGCCAACTCAAGCCCCCGTTGCACGCCATGGCCGTCGGCCTGAGCAAGCCGCTGGTGCCCGGCTGACGCGCGCCAGGCTCAGCCCATGGTGCCCAGGATCACGCTCGACGCCTTGAAGATCGCCAGCGCGTGGCTGCCCTCGGCAAGCCCCAGCGCGCTCACGCTGTCGTTGGTGACAACGGCCACCACGGTGCCGCCGCCATCCAGCTCCAGCGCCACCTCGGCATTGACGGCGCCCGGCAGCACGCGGGTCACCTTGCCAGGCAACTGGTTGCGCGCCGAGAGCCGCAGCCCGGGATCGGGGAGCCCCAGCAGGACCGAGGAAGCCTTGATCAGCGCGAAGGCTTCGGCGCCGGGCGCGAGGCCCAGCGTCTCCACGCTTTCGTGGGTGATGGTGGCGACCACGTGCTGGCCGCCCGCGAGCGACAGCGTGACCTCGTCGTTGACGGCGCCGCCGCGGATCGCGGCCACCTTGCCGAAGAGCTTGTTGCGCGCACTGGTCTTGATCATGAAACGCCGCATCAGGTGAAGGTCCTCCTGCGCCGTCTCGCTGACGTTGCCGAGGCTGGCAAGGTGTTCGATAAAGAGCCGATGCTCGTGCTCAAGCGCGCGGTAGGTGCGGATCAGGCTGGCCGCGCGCTCGGTCAGCGCGGTGCCGCCGCCGCCCTTGCCGCCGGCGGCGCGTACCACCAGCGGCTCGCCCGCGCTGTTGTTCATGGCGTCGATGGCATCCCAGGCGCCCTTGTAGCTCAGCCCGACCGCCTTGGCGGCGGCGGTGATCGAGCCGTGCTCGCCAATCGCGGCCAGCAGGGCGATGCGTTCGCGCCCGCCCCAGTCCTGGGAACCTGAGCGAAACCAGATCGCGCCGTCGAGTTCTAGCATGCGGGAATGGCGCTACCGCGTGGCAGCGCAGCAAAGTGGCAGAAGCCGCTTATCTTAATGCCAAAGCGCGGCGGCGCGCGGCCTCACTTGCCAGCGCATCAGCCCTGGTGAGCCGGGATATACCAGCGCATCATGCTGCCGGCGAAGTACTGGCGATCCAGCTGGCGCAGCAGGCGCCACGCGGTGAACGCATCGATATCCAGGTCGACCCAGGCCCAAGGGTGGTTCGGATCGCCCTCGCGCATCAGTTCCACGGACTTCACCGGTGCGTAGGTCGCCAGCTTGTCGCGCAGCATCTGTTCGGTCACATCGCGGTGCAGGCCCCGGATGAGTACCTTCATGTCTTGCTCCCGATATGAGGCAGCGCGCACGTGGCGCTCAGCGCGTGCCTGCGTTGTCTTGCTCATTGTAGGCGGCCCGACGCGGGCCGTGGGCCACGCATCGCGCCCTTGGCGGCAGTCAGCCCATGATGTGCGCGCCGCCGTCCACGTACACCGTGTTGCCGGAAATCCGGCGCGCGTAGGGCGTCGCCAGGTAGGCGGTGGCAAAACCGACATCCATGATGTCGACCAGCTCGCCCAGCGGGGCGCGGCCCGCGGCATCCGCCAGCAATTGCTCGAAATCCTTGAGCCCGGACGCCGCGCGGGTCTTGAGCGGCCCCGGCGAAATGGCGTGCACGCGGATGCCGCTCGGGCCGAGTTCGTGCGCCAGGTAGCGGCAGGAGGCCTCCAGCGCCGCCTTGACCGGGCCCATCAGGTTGTAGTTCGGCACCACGCGGTTGGCGCCCTCGTAGCTCATGGCGAACAGGCTGCCGCCCTCGCGCATCAGCGGCACCGCGCGCCGCGCCAAGCGCACGAAGGAATGGCAGGACACGTCCATGGCCCGCGCGAAGCCGGCCGCCGATGCATTGAGCAGCCCGCCCTGCAAGTCGTCCTTGGGCGCGAAGGCCACCGAGTGCACCAGCACGTCGAGCCGGCCCCATTGCCGGGTGATCCGCTCGAACAGCGCCTGCTCCTGGCCCGCGTCCTCCACGTCGAGCGGCATCAGGATCGTCGCGCCCACCGATTCAGCCAGCGGCGCCACATGCGGGTAGGCCTTGTCGTTGAGATAGGTGATCGCCAGCTCGGCGCCAAGCTCGCGGAAGGCCCGCGCGCAACCCCACGCGATGGACTCCGCGTTGGCCACGCCGACCACCAGCACGCGCGCGCCCAGCAATGGGGGATTGGGTACTTGCACCATGATGTCCCTCGCTTAATGAATGCGCGGCCCCGATGGCGCCGCCCGCCTGGTTCAGCTGCCTGTCTTGACGTTGCGCCGCGCTGAAGGCTTGCCCGTCTTGAGCGGCTTGGCCACCTTGCCCGGCTTGGCCGCGCCGGCCACTGCCGTGCCTGCCTTGCGAACGCGTGCGCTGGCTTCCGGCGAAGCGGCTCTGCGCACCGTGCGCGGCGTTTCCACGGGTGCGGGCGCCGGGGGCGCCGCGGTGGAGGGCTGCGCAGCTTGCCGCGCCGTATGGTCGGTGCCCAGCACGCGCGCCACCTCGCGATAGCGCGCCAGGCGGGCGCCTTCGAGCGGCCCCACCACGGTCACGATGCGATGGATCGCCATCATGATGCGATGGCGCAGCGCGCTGTCCGGCACCAGCAGCGGCAGCGCGGCCACGGCCCGCGCGGCGTCCAGCCCGACGATCATGCTCTGCCGCCTGACCGCGGCCTTGACCGTGGCGATGTCCGGCTGCTGCTCCAGGTGCTCGCGCGCCATCTGCCGCATCAGGTTGAAGGGCCGCTCCTCGATGCTGGTGTTCTCGTCCGCCACAAAGCAAAGGATGCGCATGAAGGCATCGAGCGGCGTGCCCTGCTCGATCCCCGCCTCGGCCTCATGGATGCGCCGCGCGGCCAGCTCCTGGCGCAGCGCCGCGCTCAGCGGCGGCGGGCCGCGCTTTTCGGCGCCAGGCGAGAAGCCCATCAGCGCGGACAGCCATGGCGACTGGTACAACGCCTCGAAGAGCTGCTCCTGGAAGGCATCGCGCTGGTCGCGCCACGCGTCAAGCGTGCGCACGATGGTGTCGGACACCGCGCGCTCCAGCGTGACGAAGGGATTGTCCGGCGCCACCGGCTGGCGCGCTTCGCGCACCGACGGCGCCAGCGCGGCGATCCACGCCATCCACGGATTCGCATCCGACGCCAGCGAGCGCTCCAGCCGGGCCGGATGCATCTGCCGCATCGTGTAAGCGCTCAGCTCGTTGGATGCGGCCTGCACCGCCGGCGAGGCGAAGGTGTCGTACAGGCGCTGGTTGACTTCGGCCACGCGGCGCACCACCTCGAACGCACGCTCGTCGTCGCGGCCATCGTCCAGCGCGAGGATGTCGTCGATGGTCCTGCGCTCGAAGCGCATCAGGTAGCGGCCTTCGATCAGTTCCAGGTGCGAGGTGCCCGGCGCGATGTCTTCGATGCGCGCCTCGTATAGCCCTGGCGGCAACACGTCGATCAGGTCCAGCGCCGAGAACAGCTCGGTGTGCTCGCGATTGGCCACGCCGGCGGAGACGAAGATGCCGAGGTGCCCGACCTTTTCATGCAGGCAGTAGACGATGACCTGGTCGTTGGCGACGATCTCGTCGACGCTGGCGTAGAGATCGGGAATCCAGTTCAGCGCCTGCTGCGGCGGCGTGATGTTGTCGCCCCAGGAAGCAAAGACCACGATCGGCGAGCGCACATTGCGCAGGTCCACCGCGACGCTGCCATCCGCGCTGCGCACCTCGCCGGCGGTGAGGTGGTTGCCAACGAACAGGTTCTGCACGATCCAGTCGATCTCGGCGCGGTTGAGCAGGAAGTGCCCGCCCCACCAGCGCTCGAAGTCCAGGAAGCGCTCGCGCTCCGTATCCACCTGCGCATAGACGTCGTAGAGCTTTTTCCAGTACGTGTTGGACGGATTGAGCTGCTCGAAATTCTGCACCAGCCAGGCCCCATCAAAGCGCCCATTGCCGAGATCCGAAGTCAGGGACGACAGCCACGAGCCGCCCAGCAGCCCGCCGCTGTAGCGCATCGGATTGCGCCCGCGCACGCCCGACCAGTAGGCCAGCGGCGAACCGGCCAGCAGGATGGGGCCGACCAGTTCCGGCGCGGCGGCCGCCAGCATCATCAGCGCCCAGCCGCCCTGGCAGTTGCCGATCACGAACGGCTTGCCCTGCGCTTGCGGATGGCGCTCGGCCACGGTGAGCAGGAACAGCGCTTCGGCGCGCGCCACGCACTCGATGGTCTGGCCCGGGCAAGGCACCGGAAAAAAGGTGACGAAGTAGCAGGGATGGCCGCTGCGCAGCGCGATGCCGATCTCGCTGTCGATCTTGAAGCCGCCGATGCCCGGGCCATGCCCGGCACGCGGATCGATCACCACGAAGGGCCGCTTGGTGTCGTCGGTGACGATGCCGGGCGGCGGCAGGATGCGCAGCAGCGCGTAGTTGGCGGGTTGCGCCAGCGTGCGCGCGTCGATCACCACCTCGTGCTCGAAGATCAGCACCGGTGGCATGCCCTCGCGCTCGTGCTCGAAGGTCTGGTTGCCGCGCTCGCGCAGGATGTCGAGCAACAGGATGGCGCGCTGCCAGGCGTCATGCGCGTAGGACCACGCATCGGACAAAAGCGGTGGCACGCCGGCGGCGGTGCCGGCATGGATGACGGGATCACGTGCGTTCACTCGGCTTCCCCTTCTACGTTCTACGTTCTACGGTGTGGCGCCGAAGGCAGTCGTTTCCACGCGATCGCACGGAATTGCTGCCCTGCAGCACAGCGCAATCTACCAGCCCGCATCGCGCTTGACAACCCGCAGCATGGGCGGATCCGGGGCCGGGATGACCTGGCGCAAGGTACACGCCAATGTCATCGTGGCGCAGGAAACTTCGCCTATACTGGCCTTTGTTTTTTGCGCGACGCAGCATGTCCGCGCGGTCGCACCGCAACCCGACGCACCGGAACGCCGATGACCCACACGCCCGACAAGTACTCCGTCCTGCTGGCGCGCTGCCAGGATTTGCCCGCCATTCCCACCGCGGTGGCACATCCCTGCGATGCTTCCTCGCTCGGCGGCGCGCTGCAGGCGGCCAGCCTGGGCTTGATCGTGCCGCTGCTGATCGGGCCCGAGGCGCGCATCCGCCAGGTGGCCGACGCCAATGCGCTGGACCTTGGCGACAGCGTGCTGATCGACGCGCCGCACAGCCATGCCGCCGCCGCGCGCGCCGTCGCGGCAATCCGCGCGGGCGAGGCCGAGCTGCTGATGAAGGGCAGCCTGCACACCGATGAGCTGCTGCACGAAGTCACCGCGTCCGCCACTGGCCTGCGCACGGGGCGGCGCCTTTCGCATGTGTTTGCGATGGACGTGCCGAGCTATCACAAGCCGCTGTTCATCACCGACGCCGCCGTCAATATCTTTCCCACGCTCAACGACAAGGCCGATATCTGCCGCAACGCGATCGACCTGCTGCGCGTGCTCGGCATCGAGTGCCCCAAGGTGGCCATCCTCTCGGCGGTGGAAACCGTGACCGACAAGCTCCCCTCCACCATCGACGCAGCCGCGCTGTGCATGATGAGCCGGCGCGGCCAGATCGAAGGCGGCATCCTCGATGGCCCGCTCGCGTTCGACAACGCGATCAGCCGTGAAGCCGCGGTGACAAAGGGCATCGTCTCCGAGGTCGCGGGCGATCCCGATATCCTGCTCGTGCCCGACCTGGAAGCCGGCAACATGCTGGCCAAGCAGCTCACCTTCCTGGCCGGCGCCGAAGCCGCCGGCATCGTGCTGGGCGCGCGCGTGCCCATCATCCTCACCAGCCGCGCCGACAGCGTGCGCGCGCGCATCGGCAGTTGCGCGATTGCCGTGCTGCTGGCGCATGCGCGCCGCACCGGCCAGGCACCCAGCAAGATCTGAACGCCCCGGCGTCTCGGTCGCCGTCTCAGTCACAGTCAACGTCACCGTCACAAGGAGGCTTGCCAGCGTGAGCGCCACCCACCCCACCATCCTCGTCGTCAATGCCGGCTCCTCCAGCGTCAAGGTCTCGGTGTACGCCGTGCCTGAGGCTGCGCACGCCAATGCCGACATCAACCCGGTGCTCAGCGCGCACGGGCAGATCGAAGGCATCGGCGTGTCGCCGCGCCTTACCGCCAGCATGGCGGACGGCCGCGTGGTCGCGGACGAACGCTTTCCGGTGGCGCAGGTGACGGATCACGACGCGGCCTTCCGCCTGATCCGGCTGGTGCTCAGCATCGGCCTGCGCGATGCGCCGCCGGTGGCGATCGGCCATCGCGTGGTGCATGGTGGCGCGGATTTCTCCGCTGCCGTGAAGATCGACGACGACGTCATTGCCAAGCTGGAAGCATTGATCCCGCTGGCGCCGCTGCACCAGCCGCACAACCTCACGGCGATCCGCGCGGTGCGCGCCGCCGTGCCGGCGCTGCTGCAGGTCGCCTGCTTCGACACCGCCTTTCACGCCGGGCACGACCCGCTGGCGCAACTGCTGGCGCTGCCTTACGAATATTTCGAACGCGGCATCCGCCGCTACGGCTTTCACGGCTTGTCCTACGAGTACATCGCGCGCCGCCTGCAGCAGATCGCGCCCGACCTGGCACAGGGCCGCGTGATCGTGGCGCACCTGGGCAACGGCGCCAGCCTGTGCGCCATGCGCGACGGGCGCAGCGTGGAATCCACCATGGGCCTGACCGCGCTCGACGGCCTGCCGATGGGCACGCGCTGCGGCGCCATCGACGCCGGCGCCATCCTGTGGCTGTCGCAGCAAGGCATGAGCACCAAGGATATCGAGACGATGCTGTACCAGGAGTCAGGGCTGAAGGGACTGTCGGGCGTCAGCAGCGACATGCGCGCCCTGCTGGCCAGCGACGCGCCACGCGCGCGCCTGGCGATCGATTTCTACGCCTACCGCGCGGCGCAGGAAGTCGGCAAGCTGGCGGCCACGCTGGGCGGCCTGGATGCGCTCGTGTTCACCGCCGGCATCGGCGCCAACTCGCCGCCCGTGCGCGAGAAGATCTGCGCGCGGCTGGCGGAGCTGTTTGGCATCAGCCTGGACGCCGGCGCCAACAACGAAAACCGCCAGCGCATCAGCCGCGACAACAGCCGTGTGCCGGTCCTGGTACTGCCTACCGACGAGGAAGGCATGATCGCGCTGAATACCGCACGCATCATGATGGAGCAGAACGCGCTCGCGTAGCGCTCCCGAGACGCTAGAGCTTGAGCGCGAACGGCCTACGTTTGACGTTTGCAATGCGGATTCGGCGCACGTATCCAGAACATTGCGTTGGACAGGGCAGTGCAGGCCCATGCCGATCTTGGCGCGACTGATCTGGATGCCAGCCCTTCGGCGACCAAGCGGTCACCGAAGGCCCGGCCGATGCGCAGGATCGGTCAGCGCGAGCAGGAAGGCCGCCAACCCATGGCGCGCCCCGCTCCGGCATTGCTCTCCCCCCTCCATCGACGTCAATTACTGGTTCCGCTCCGTGATGACGAGCGGGATGCGCACCTCGCCAACCGTCATGACAGCCTGCAGCGGCAGGGCCGAAGCCGGCAACGACGTGGCAGTGAACGCGCGCGATGGCGACGCGAAGCGCAGCCATGCCGGCAAGGCCGTTCCGTCCATTTGCGTCGCACTCACCTCGGCACCATTCGCGGCGCCAGGAATTGCCTGCGCGGGCAACGCGAACCGGAAGTGACTGCCCGGCCTGGCCATATCCTTCGGCACCGACACGGCGATGAGGTCCGACGGATTGCCGGTTGCCTTCAGGCTCACCGTGACCGTGATGCCATGCGGATCGTCGGCAGGCGCCCTCGAACCTGCGGCGGCGGTCGATGCGTCACCACCGGCGACGTTACCGCCGGATGAGCCGCTGCCGCCTGACGACGAGGTGCCGCCGCTCGAGGAGCTCGAACCACCGTTCGATGTGTCGCCGCCGCTGGAACTACCACCGGACGAGCCGCTGCCGCCGGACGAACCGCTGCCACTCGACGACGAGGAGCTGCCGCCCGACGAGCTGGCGCCACCACCTGACGTATCGCTACCGCTGGACGAACCGCTGCCGCTCGACGAGCCACTGCCGCCCGACGACGAGCCTGAACCGCTGCTGGAGCTGCCGCCGGACGAACCGCTGCCGCCCGAAGATGAGGAGCTGCCACTCGACGACGACGAGCTGCCGCCAGACGATCCGCTGCCACCCGACGACGAGGAGCTACCGCTCGACGAGCCCGATCCACCGCTCGATGTATCGCTACCGCTGGAGCTACCACCGGACGAACCGCTGCCGCCCGACGACGAGGAGCTGCCGCTAGACGAACTCGATCCACCGCTCGATGAACTACCGCCAGACGAGCCACTGCCGCTCGATGAACCGCTACCCGACGAGCCGCTACCGCTCGATGAGCCAGTACCGTCGGTTGCGTTGCCGCCGGAGCTACCGCTGGACGAACCACTGTTGCCAGACGAAGAACCGCTACCCGACGAGCCACTGCCACTCGATGAACCGCTACCCGACGAGCCGCTACCGCTCGATGAGCCCGCGCCGTCGATCGTGTTGCCGCCGGAGCTACCGCTGGACGAACCACTGTTGCCAGACGAAGAACCGCTACCCGATGAACCGCTACCGCTCGATGAGCCCGCGCCGTCGATCGTGTTGCCGCTGGAGCTACCGCTGGAAGAACCACTGTTGCCAGACGAAGAACCACTACCCGACGAGCCACTGCCACTCGAAGAACCACTACCCGACGAGCCGCTACCGCTCGATGAGCCCGCGCCGTCGCTCGTGTTGCCGCCAGAGCTACCACTGGAAGAACCACTGTTGCCGGAGGAAGAACCACTACTCGACGAGCCACTGCCACTCGATGAACCGCTACCCGACGAGCCGCTACCGCTCGATGAGCCCGCGCCGTCGATCGTGTTGCCGCTGGAGCTACCGCTGGAAGAACCACTGTTGCCAGACGAAGAACCACTACCCGATGAACCGCTACCGCTCGATGAGCCCGCGCCGTCGATCGTGTTGCCGCCGGAGCTACCGCTGGACGAACCACTGTTGCCAGACGAAGAACCGCTACCCGATGAACCGCTACCGCTCGATGAGCCTGCGCCGTCGATCGTGTTGCCGCCGGAGCTACCGCTGGACGAACCACTGTTGCCGGACGAAGAACCGCTACCCGACGAGCCGCTACCGCTCGATGATCCCGCGCCGTCGCTCGCGATGCCGCCGGAGCTACCGCTGGACGAGCCATTGTTGCCGGACGACGAACCGCTACCCGACGAGCCACCGCCGCTCGATGAACCGCTTCCGGACGAGCCGCTACCGCTCGATGAGCCAGTGCCATCGATCGTGTTGCCGCCAGAGCTACTGCTGGAAGAACCACTGTTGCCGGACGAAGAACCACTACCCGACGAGCCACTACCGCTCGATGAGCCAGTGCCATCGCTCATGTTGCCGCCGGAGCTACCGCTGGAAGAACCATTGTTGCCGGACGATGAACCGCTACCCGACGAGCCGCTACCGCTGGATGAGCCAGTACCGTCGATCGTGTTGCCGCCGGAGCTACCACTGGAAGAACCACTGTTGCCGGACGAAGAACCGCTACCCGACGAGCCGCTGCCGCTCGATGAGCCAGTGCCATCGGTCGTGTTGCCGCCGGAGCTACCGCCGGACGAACCATTGTTGCCGGACGAAGAACCACTACCCGACGAGCCGCTGCCGCTCGATGAGCCAGTGCCATCGGTCGTGTTGCCGCCGGAGCTACCGCTGGACGAACCACTACTGCCGGACGAAGAACCGCTACCCGACGACCCACTGCCGCTCGATGAGCCCGCGCCGTCGATCGTGTTGCCGCTGGAGCTACCGCTGGAAGAGCCACTGCTGCCGGACGAAGAACCGCTACCCGACGAGCCGCTGCCGCTCGATGAGCCAGTGCCATCGCCCGTGTTGTCGCTGGAGCTACTGCTGGACGAACCACTGCTCCCGGATGACGAACCGCTACCGCTCGACGAGCCCGCGTCATCGGGCTTGCCGCCGCTGGAGCTACCGCTCGACGAACCGCTGCTGCCGCTCGAACTGGCGGAGGGCGAATCCAGTGGCGGCGGCGACGGCATCGGCACGGGAACGGGGGCCGGCGCCGGAGGCGGCGGAATCGGAACCGGGAATCCACCCGACGAGCCAGGGCCTCCCGACGAGCTGCCGGATGAACCGCTACCGCTAGAAGAGCCCGATCCGCTGGAGGAACCCGAGCCACTCGACGAACCTGAACCACTAGATGAACCCGAGCTACTCGACGAACCCGAACCACTCGACGAACCTGAGCTACCCGATGAACCCGAACCGCTCGACGAACCCGATCCACTAGACGAACCCGAGCCGCCAGACGAACTGGAGCCACTCGACGAACCCGAACTGGAGCTGGTGGCACACCCGCCGAAAACGCAAAGTACGGGCGTGCTGGTGCCTGACGCAGCCGCCCCCCAGATCGGCGTCTTGGCGGTGGTATCACTTGCAGGCGTGGAAATCTTGGTGATGGTCTGGGTCGTCTGGAGGAGCTTTGTCCATGCCGCATTGGTGGGATCCTTCATCTGCGCTGGAGTCAACGCGATCCCTCCTACCTGCGCAACGGCTTGCTTGTTTTGATCGTTCCAGACTCCCCACACGGTATTGGAGGGAGGAAGGTAGCCGTTCGCCCCGCCGATCAGGCCGCCTCCACTACCATTGTTTACCAGCCCGCTCGCATAGCTCGTATCGATCTGTTGCAGGGGCAGGTTGGCAGTTTCCAATTGCCCAACCAATCCACCTGCAAAGGCCGAGCCCTTGCCGGAAATCGTCGCAGTGACGTCTCCCGTGGCATAGCTGTTAAGGATCAGCGTCGAGCTTGAATAGCCGACCAGGCCACCTGCTCTGACAGCATAGGACTTGACACCGTTGGCCAATACGGAGCCCGTGGCATAGCTTTGCTCGATGTGCCCCAGGGCGATCCCGATCAGGCCACCAACAGCGTCGCCCCCAATGACCGCTCCTGTGGCAAAAGAGGCCGACAGGTAATCAGAAAATGGACTGACGTATTGCCCGAACAGCCCGCCGACCCCTAACTTGCCGGTGACCGATCCGGTTGCGTAATCCCAGTTCAGCCCCCAAGACAAGTAGTTGCCGTACATCATCTGGGCGTCCGCGGTGTTCTCGACAAAACCGACGAGGCCACCTACGTTGGTCGAGTTTGGAGCCGTCACGTCAACCGTGGCATAACTATGCGTCACGCCGCCCAGCGTGATATGCCCGATCAACCCGCCGACATCGTCGGCCGAGCCCGAGACTTTCCCGCTGCCGCTGACGTAGCTATTGCCGACTGTGCCTTGGAATTCATAGCCGACCAAGGCCCCGACCTCTCCCTGCCCGGTCACGCCTCCAGGGCCGAGCACAAGGCCGACATTGCGGATGGCTCCGCTGTTCTGCGAGAACAAGCCTACCTTGTCCGTCGTCGGCAGGTTGATCTCAAGCCCGGTGATCCGGTGCCCCAGTCCGTCAAATGCCCCGGTAAAGGCCCCGAGGTTGGCACCCGCCAACCCAATCGGCGTGAACGCGCCGCTCAGCGCCACGTCGCTGCCCAGGAAGTAGTATCCGTTCAGCGGCAGGTTCTGCAAGTCCGACTGCGACTTGATCTGCGTGTAGGTATTGCCGTTGATGACCAGGCTGCCGCTCGAACTGAAATCGACACGCCCGGTGAAGCCACCACCATTCAGGCTGACTCCCATCCGTACGGTGCCGCCGCTGACCGAGGTGCCGGTGTTCATCGCCAGCGAGCCCTGCCCGCTCACGCTGGCCACGGCATTGAAGTTGATATTGTTCTGCGCATTCAACGTCAGCGTGTTGGCGTTCCATGTCACCGCATCGTTGACGTTGATGCTGCCGTTGTCGGTCGTGCTGGTCCCCGCCGAGGCGCCATCGGTGGAGCTGATCGTGACATTGCTGGTGGCCAGCTTCGCGCTCAGCGCCGCGCCGGTGATGTCGCCGCCCGACGCGGCAATGTTGTAGTTGTTCGGGTCGATCAGCCAGTTCCCGGTCTTGCCCTGCGGCGCGCGCGTATCCACCGTCGCGCTATCCACGATCTTCACGTGCGAGCCCGACGTCTCCACGAAGCCGCCGTCCCCGCCCAGCTTGCCGCCGTGCGCGCTGATGGTGCCATCCACCGTGGTCAGGCTGTTGGCGTTGCCCAGGTCGGCGATCGCGATCACGGTGCCGCCTTTGCCCGCGCTCTGCGCGGCGGCGTCCGCGTTGATGATGCCGCTTTGCTGAATGGCATCGCTGGCCAGCAGGCGCACCGTGCCGCCGTCGCTGCTCAAGCCGGTGGCCTCCAGCGTGCCGGTGTTGCGCACCACGCCGCCCTGCAGGCGGTCTGCCGCCTGCGCCGACAGGATGATCAGCCCGCCCGGCGCGCGCACGGCGTTGCCGTTCTCCACCAGCGCGGCGATGGTCGCCGGCGTCACCAGGATATTGGCCAGCGTGCGGTTGCCGCCGAACTGCAATTCGTAGGCCTCGCCCGCGGCCAGCGCCACGGTGCCCAGTTGCGCGACGATGACGCCGTGGTTGCGCACCTCCGGTGCCAGCAGTGCGACGTACCCACCCAGCGCGGCCGTGATCTGCCCGTCGTTGACGATGCTGCCGGTGGCGCCGTTGCGCGTGAAGCGGTAGTTGCCCGCCATGAAGTTGGCATCGGTGATGCCGTGCGTGGTCGCCACCAGGCTGCCCACATTGACGCTGGCGGTCGGCCCGAAGTACATCCCCGCCGGGTTGACGAAGAACACCTGCCCCGGCGCGTTGATGCTGCCGTAGATCTGGCTTGGGTTGCTGTCGAGCACGCGGTTGAGGATGGCCGCGCCCGCCGAGGGCTGCTGGAAGTTGACCGTGGCCGCGCTGCCCACGTTGAAGCTCTGCCAGTTGACCACCGCGTTCTGCGAGGTCTGCGTGACGTTCGTCGTGTTACCACTGGTGCTGATGCTGGCCTGCCCCGCCGCCACCTGGCCGCCGGTGGGCAGCTGGTTCGGCGCCGGCGGCGCGGCATGCGCCAGGCCGATGCCGGCCAGCGCCGCCACCAGCGGCTTGATGGCCAGGCGGGCGCGCGTTGCGACGACGCCCACGCTGCGGCTGGCCTTGCCGCGACTGCGCGCGGTCTCTGCCACGACGACCCAGGCACGCACGAGTTCGCTCCAGATCAGGCGATAGATCTTGTTCATTGACGGACTTCCGGGAAACTTAGAACGACAGGCTGGCGGTCAGCCAGACGCGGTTTTTGATCAGGGAGCCGTCCTGGTCCTTGCCGGACGGCGTGGCGCTCGGATTGCCGCCGATGCGGTGCGCCCAGGTCGCGCCCAGGTTCACGCCGCGCCCTGGCTGCCACTGCACGGCCAACCCCGCCCCTTGCAGGTGGTAGCTGTTGACCAGCGGCGCGCCGGGGAAGTTGTTGTCGCGATTGACGGTGACGTGACCCCAGTCGTAGAAGCCAGACAGCGACACGCCATACGGCAGGCGCCAGCGCAGTTCCAGGTTCACCAGTTGGCCTTCGCTGCCGCCGCCCTCGCCGATCGGGTAGGCGCGCACACCGCCCGGGCCACCCAGGTAGAACTTCTCCGACGAATCCAGGTTCTTGCTGGCCATCTGCCCGGACAGCATGGCCGTGGCCGACAGTGCATCGGTCAGCACCTGCTGGCGCGACATGCCGTAGCGCAGCTTCAGGAACTGGCCGGCAGTGCGCGCCGTCATGGCGTCGGCGGCCTGCGTGGGCGACTGGCCCAGGTTCAGGTTGCCTCCGGTGAAAATCGCGCTGGCGGTGTTGGCGCCGCCCCGGCCCAGGTTGTCGAACAGGTTGCCGCTCAGGCCCAGGCTCAGCGTGTTGTCGAAATAGCGGCTGGTGGTGACCTGGCTGGCCTCGTTGTCGTAGGTCTTATGGTCGTAATTGGCCACGAAGTACAGGTTGCGCTGGCGCGCGCGGATCAGCGGATAACTCGCCTCCAGGCCTACCGTGTTGGAGTTGCCGCGCGCGTTCAGCGCCTTGAAGTCATCCGCCACCAGCCGGTAGTCCAGCCGCGAGGCGTTGGCGCCAACGCGCCAGCCGTCGTAGCCCACCGGCACCGTGTAGCCTAGCCGCAGGTAGCGGTAGCCCTCGCTCAGCAAGCCGTTGGCCAGCAGCTGGTCGCCGAAGCCCGCCAGGCTGTTCACGCTGGCGTTGCCCACCAGCCGCGCCGCGCCGGTGGAGCGCGCGCCCTGGTTGTCCATGGCCACATTGCCGGTCGCCAGCGGCGTTTCCACGAAATTCAACGCCAGGTCGGTTTCCTGCTCCTGCGCGCCCGGCTGCAGCCGCCCCACCAGCGAGACGCCCGGCAGGTCGTTGGCCAGCAGCAGCGCGCGGTCCAGCGTCTCGGTATTCAACGGCTGGCCCACGGGCTGGTGGGCGGCGAAGCCGGCGATGATGCGCTCGCGGCTCACGCGCTGCGGGCCCTGGCCCTCGATGCGCACGCCGCCGAACACGCCTTCCACCACCTGGATGGTCACCACCCCTTCGCGCACGTCCTGCGCGGGCAGGTAGGCCCGCACCACCCAGCCCGCCGCGCGGTAGGCCTCGGCCACCACGGCGGCGGCGGCCTGCAGCTCGCTGAAGTCCAGCGGCCGGTTCAGGAAGCCGGCCACCACCGGCGCGAGCTGCGCCTCGCTTATCTGCTTGTTGCCGGCAAAGCGGAAGGCCTTGACCGTCACGGTAGCCTCGCCGCGCTGGCGCATCGGCGGCGGCGCCGCGCGGTCCGGCGCCACCGGCCGCGGCAACGCCGGCGGCAGCTCGGGCTCGATCTGCTGGCGCAGCGCGCCGGCGTCGGGCGGGGTCTGGGCGAGGACAGGACCGGCCGCCAGGGCACTCAGGCACAGACCCACCAGTTGCCGCACACCGGCGGGCACCCGGCCGTAAGAACAGGAAATAGGACTACGCATTGGAGAATGGAATCAGAGACTTTTATATAGGCTCCGACTCTATCCAACGGCCAGCCTGAAAAGCTGACAAGTCCTGACATTGGCAAAAACAACCCCGCAAGCGACCACGGCTGGGCTATAGTCGCGCCGGCCGTCCGCCTCGCACGGCTACGATGGCCGGCGGTGCACTAACGGCGCTAACGGTCCGTTGGGGGATGACGCGCTCGGGAGGACGCACTCGCCAAGCACCTTGGAGACAAGGATCGCTAAGCGCGTACGAGATAGGCCTGGCGCAAGCGCTCGGCATCCACCTTGAGCACGTCGCCCAGGTAGGCATCGATGCCGCCGTAGTCCTGCTCGATGGCGTGCATCGAGGCTTCAAGGTAAGAGGCCTTCACCGCCAGCAGCGGCCACATCACCGCGGGATCGACGCCGAACTGCGCCGCGCCGGCGCTCATCTTCTGGTTGAAGCCCTGGTTCCAGTGATTCGATTCCAGGTAGTTGGCCATGATGATGTCGCGCTCCACGCCCAGGCCGGCCAGCAGCAACATCGAGGCAAAGCCGGTACGGTCCTTGCCCGCGGTGCAGTGGTACAGGAGGTTGCCGCCCTGCTCCGCAGTCTTCAGGAAGCCGCCAAAGGCCGCCTGGTACTTGCGCGGAAAGTCGCCATAGACCTCCAGCATGAAGGCCTCCATCTGCTCCGCGCTACCGTCGCGCAAACGCGGCATCAGCTCGGCCATCGACATGCTGCCTTCGAGCACCGGTGCGGCGACCCAGCGGAAAGCCTCGCCAAAGGGGCTTTCCGCGGCGGTCTTCTCACCGGCCGAGCGGAAGTCGATCACCATGTCCAGCCGCAATGCGCGCAGCCGTTCCATATCCGCCGCGCTGGCCAGGCCCGGGTTGCCGCTGCGAAACAGCTTGCCGGCACGCACGCGGTGGCCATCGCGCGTGGCGAGGCCGCCGAGGTCGCGCAGATTGACCACATTGTCCAGCGCAAGCGCTGCGTTGCCCGGCACGCCGGCGCCTTGTGATGGCGCATCGGCCAAGTTTTCCTGCATCGTGTGTCCCTGCCCTGTCTTTGTCGTTCGGTGGCGCGCGCGCCGCACCGCACGTGGCGGCGGCTCAGCGCGCGCGATAGGCCGGCACATGCCAGCGCGTATGGCAGCCAGCAATATAACGGCGATCGAGCTTCGCCACCAGTTTCCACACGCTCATCGGGTCCACATCGTCGAGATCCAGGTCGACCCAGGCCCAGGGATGCGCGCCGTCGCCCTCGCGGATCAACTCGATGTCCTTGACCCGCACGTAGGCGGCCAGCGCCGTGCGCAGCGCCGATGCGTCGACTTCGGCACGTAGTCCTCTCACTAAAACCTTCATCTTGCACTCCAAAATTTTCAGATCACGTTCACGCGGCTCGCGGCGTGCGGGGCCGCAGGTTGTTGCACTCGCTGCGCAACGCCCGCAAGCCCTTGTATCCCTTGTATCGCAACGATCTGAAAGTCTGACCGCTTGGCGCATCGAAATTTCCCTGTGCGAGCCGGTTCTTTGATCCGCGTCATATGCGCCCGGATCCACTCTCGACAGCCGCCGTTGGCCGGCACGATAATTTCCCCATGTCGAACGCGGCAGCCCGGCCGCAAGCCGGTCTCCCGCCTCCGCCAGGTCTTCACGGAACACCACCGGACGACGCCGCCACCCTGCCAGTCACAGGCTAGCCATCTGCCCCGCGCGTGACGTCCGCCTTCCCGTGTCGAACCAAGATCAACAAGACAAGAAAAGGGAAAGCGATGACAGACCCGCGCACTCCAACCCAAGCCGTCCGCGCAGCCGCCCCCACCGCTATCGGTGTGGCTGCCGCCGTGCCGCAAGCCGCGCCCGGCAAATCCACACCATGGGGGCTCTACGCCGCCGTCCTGGTACTGATCGGCATACTCGCCCTGCCCCTGCCCCCGGACCTGCCGGTGGCGGGACATCGCATGCTGGCGATCCTCGCCTTTGCCATCGTGGTGTGGATCACCGAGGCGGTCTCCTACGAGGCCAGCGCCATCATGATCACGTCGCTGATGGCCGCACTGATCGGCTTTGCGCCCACGGTGGCCGACCCGGCCACGCAATACGGCACCTCCCGCGCGCTCGGCATGGCGCTGGCAGGGTTCTCCAACACCGCGCTAGCGCTGGTTGCCGCCGCCCTCTTCATCTCGGCGGCAATGACGGTGACCGGGCTCGACCGGCGCATCGCGCTGGTCACGCTGTCGGCCATCGGCACCAGCACGCGGCGCATCCTGATCGGCAGCATCGTGGTGACCATCGCGCTGTCGCTGGTGGTGCCGAGCGCCACCGCGCGCAGCGCCTGCGTGGTGCCGATCATGATGGGCGTGATCGCGGCCTTCGGGGTCGACAAGAAATCCAATATCGCCGGCGGCATCATGATCACCGTGGCCATGGCCACCAGCATCTGGAACGTCGGCATCCAGACCGCCGCCGCGCAGAACCTGCTGACGGTGGGCTTCATGGACAAGCTGCTGGGCGAGCGCATCACCTGGCTGCAATGGCTGATCGCCGGCGCGCCGTGGGCCATCGTGATGTCGGTCGTGCTGTATTTCCTGGTGCGGTTCCTGTTGCCCGCCGAGACCGAGGCCATCCCCGGCGGCAAGGAAGCCGTGCAAAAGGAACTCGCCGGGCTGGGCCCGATGAGCGGCCCGCAGAAGCGGCTTGCCGCCGTGTCCATCGGGCTGCTGCTGTTCTGGGCGACCGAGGGCAAGCTGCACCAGTTCGACACCGCCACCGTGACCTTCGTCGGCCTGGTGATCCTGATGATGCCGCGCATTGGCGTGATGGACTGGAAGACCATGCAGCAACGCACGCCTTGGGGCACGCTGATCGTGTTCGGGGTAGGCATCAGCCTGGGCACCGCGCTGCTTACCACGCAGGCCGGCCAGTGGCTGGGCAAGTTCGTGGTGGCCAACTCCGGGCTCGCCACGCAAGGCCCGATCCTGGTGTTCGCCATCCTGGCCGCCTTCCTGATCCTGATCCACCTCGGCTTTGCCAGCGCCACCGCGCTCACCGCGGCGCTGCTGCCGATCCTGATCTCGGTGCTGCAGACGCTGCCCGGCGATATCAACCAGATCGGCCTGACGATGCTGCTCGGCTTCACCGTGAGCTTCGGCTTCATCCTGCCGATCAATGCACCGCAAAACATGGTTTGCCTGGGCACGGACACCTTCAACGGCAAGCAGTTCGCCAAGGTCGGCATCCCCGTGACGGTGATCGGCTACGCCCTGATGCTGCTGTTCGCCGCCACCTACTGGCGCTGGCTGGGCTGGATCTGATCGCACACCGGGACAAGGAACAAACATGAAGATTACGTTGCAATTCGCCACCCGGCTCGCCCGCGACCTGCTCGCCGCGCAAGGCGTGCCGACTGACATCGCCAACGACGTGGCCGAGCACCTGGTCGAGGCCGACCGCTGCGGCTACACCAGCCACGGCCTGTCGATCCTGCCCAACTACCGGCGCTCGCTTGCAACCGGCAACGTCAACCCGGCGGGCCGCGCCGAATGCGTGCTCGACCGCGACAGCCTGCTGGTGTTCGACGGCAATGGCGGCTTCGGCCAGCACGTAGGCAAGCGCGTCATCGAGAGCGCCATCGAGCGCGTGCGCCAGCACGGCCACTGCATCGTCACGCTGCGCCGCTCGCACCACCTGGGCCGCATGGGGCACTATGGCGAGATGGTGGCCAAGGAGCGCTTCGTGCTGCTGAGCTTTACCAATGTGATCAACCGCTCCCCGGTGGTGGCCCCCTACGGCGGCCGCACCGCGCGGCTGACCACCAACCCGCTGTGCTTCGCCGGGCCGATGCCCAACGGCCGCCCGCCCCTGGTGGTGGATATCGCCACCAGCGCCATCGCCATCAACAAGGCCCGCGTGCTGGCCGAAAAAGGCGAGCCCGCCCCGGAGAACAGCATCATTGACAGCGACGGCAACCCCACCACCGATGCCGCAGCCATGTTCAGCGAACAACCGGGCGCGCTGCTGCCCTTCGGCGGCCACAAGGGCTATGCGCTCGGCGTGGTAGCCGAACTGCTCGCGGGCGTGCTGTCGGGCGGCGGCACCATCCAGCCGGAGAACCCGCGCGGCGGCGTGGCCACCAACAATATGTTCGCGGTGCTGATGAACCCGGAACTGGACCTGGGGCTGAGCTGGCAGAGCGCGGAGGTGGAAGCCTTCGTCAACTACCTGCACGACACCCCGCCCGCCCCGGGCTTTGACAGCGTGCAATACCCGGGAGAGTTCGAAGCCGCCAACCGCGCACTCACGACCACCCACCTGGACGTGAACCCTGCGATCTGGCGCAACCTGGAAACGCTGGCCAAGGAACTTGGCGTGGCACTGCCGGCGGGCTGAACCGGCGGCGCGGCTTGGGCAGGGACATGGCCGGTGCTGGCACAATACGGCCCATGGAACGTCTCTGGTCGAATTTTCTCAAGCTGGTGCTGCTGCTCATCCTGGGCGCGGCCCTGCTCGGCACGCTCGCCGTGCTCGTCGCTCAGCGCCAGCTGCCCACGCTGGACGCGCTCACCACGTTTCGCCAGTCGCCCGGCTACGTGCCCATCGGCGAAATACCGCCCAAGCTGACCCAGGCGGTGGTAGCCATCGAGGACGATCGCTTCTACCTCCATGACGGCATCGACTATGTCGGCGTGATCCGCGCCGGCGTGGCCAACCTGTCCGATGAGCTGTCGCAGGGCGCCTCGACCATCACCATGCAGGTGGCCCGCAATTTCTTCCTCTCGCGCGAGAAGACCTATACCCGCAAGCTGTATGAGGTGCTGCTGGCTTACCGGATCGAACACGCGATGAGCAAGGACGAGATCCTCGAGCTCTACATGAACAAGGTCTACCTTGGGCAAGGGGCTTATGGTTTTGCCGAGGCGGCCGAGACGTATTTTGGCAAGCCGGTGAGCGAGCTGACTTTGGCGGAATGCGCAATGCTGGCCGGATTGCCCAAGGCGCCTTCGGCGAATAACCCGGTGGTGAATCCCCGGCGCGCCCGGCAACGGCAGGCTTATATTTTGCTGCGGATGCTGGAGTTGGGGAGGATTGGGAGGGGGGAATATGATGCGGCGTTGTTGGAGCCGTTGAGGTTGAAGTAGGGGATGGATTGGTGATGGGGGTGGTCGCTGTTTGATTGCTGCGGCGATGGCATCTTGAGGTTCCCCTTGTTTTTCGCCTTCCAAGGGTAAGGGAGTCAAGCCGCCATGTCCCGTGGGTGTTCCCAGTCCCGGAGGTACTGGGCCGGGGACACATAGCCGAGCGTGGAGTGTCGGCGGCTCCGATTGTAAAAGATCTCGATGTAGTCAAAGAGATCGTCTTTGGCTTGCTCGTGCGTGGCGTAGCGCTGGCCATGCACCCGCTCGTTTTTCAGACTGTTGAAGAAGCTCTCGCTCGGGGC
>NZ_LZZU01000008.1:0-20307 GCF_014170355.1 Cupriavidus sp. UME77 | reverse complement strand
GGCTTGCTGCAGCTGCGCCTGGAACGTGCGCGGGTCGATCTGCGCAAGCAGCTGCCCGGCCTTGACGTCCTGGCCTTCGACAAAGCCGACGCGGTCGAGCTGGCCGTCCACGCGTGGCTTGACGGTCACCGTGGCCATGGCCTGCACCGTGCCGACGCCGGACAGGCCGATCGGCACGTCCTCGCGCTTGACCTGCGCAGCCGGCCCGCTCAAGCGCATGGTGACACCGCGCCGGGCAGCGCCGCCGGCGCCGGCTGTCTCGGTGACCAGTGCGCAGGTCAAGCGCGAGGACGTGCCGATCGGCCTGTCCGGCGTCGGCACGGTGCAGGCCATGGCCACGGTGACCGTCAAGCCACGCGTGGACGGCCAGCTCGACCGCGTCGGCTTTGTCGAAGGCCAGGACGTCAAGGCCGGGCAGCTGCTTGCGCAGATCGACCCGCGCACGTTCCAGGCGCAGCTGCAGCAAGCCATGGCGCAAAAGGCGCGTGACGAAGCGCAGCTCGCCAATGCGCGCCTCGACCTGCAGCGCTACGAGGGCCTCATCAAGGAAAACGCCACCACGCAGCAGACGCTGGATACCCAGCGCGCGCAGGTGGCGCAACTGGCCGCCGCGGTGAAGACCGACGAAGCGCTGGTCAACGTCGCCCGCGTGCAACTCGACTACACCACCATCACCGCGCCGCTGTCCGGGCGCGTTGGCGCGCGCCTGGTCGACCCGGGCAATATCGTCCACGCCGCCGACGCCAACGGCCTGGTGGTGATCCGCCAGATCGACCCGATCGACGTGGTGTTCACGCTGCCCGACGGCGAATTCCAGCGCATCAACGGCGCCATGCAGGCCAGCGGCGCGCCGCTCGCGGTGCAGGCCAGCGAACGCGCCAGCGGCCAGTTGCTGGGCCAAGGCAAGCTGATCCTGCTCAACAACACCATCGACACCACCTCCGGCACCATCCAGCTGAAAGGGCGCTTTCCCAATCCGTCGCACACGCTGTGGCCCGGCCAGTACGTCAACGCACGGCTGGTGCTCGGCGAGCGCGACCAGGCGCTGACCATCCCTGCTGCCGCCGTACAACGCGGCCAGAGCGGCACCTATGTCTATGTGGTGCAGGCGGACCATACGGTTGCGTCCCGCGCGATCGAGGTGGCGGAGACCCAGGACGCCAAGGCCGTCGTGGCCAAGGGTCTGGCGGTCGACGAGCGGGTCGTGGTGGACGGGCAGTACAAGCTCAAGCCCGGCACCCGCGTGAATGAGACGGCCGCGGCCACCACCATCGCGGATGCCGGCGCAGCGCCCGCCTCCGCGCCTGCCGCCGGTGCCCCGGCAAACCACGCCGGGAACGCACGGCCATGAGCATTTCCGCGATCTTCATCAAGCGCCCGATCGGCACCTCGCTACTGGCGCTAGCCGTGCTGCTGGTCGGCGTGGCCGCATGGCCGCTGCTGCCTATCGCGCCGCTGCCGCAGGTGGATTTCCCCACCATCCAGGTGTCGGCTAACCTGCCCGGCGCCAGCCCGGAGACCATGGCCTCAAACGTGGCCCAGCCGCTGGAGCGCCAGTTCTCGCTGATCGGGGGGCTTACGCAGATGACGTCGACCAGCGCGCAGGGCAACGCCCAGATCACGCTGCAGTTCGACCTCAACCGCAGCATCGATGCCGCCGCCGTGGACGTGCAGGCCGCCATCAATGCCGCCAGCGGGCAATTGCCCGGCAACCTGCCCACGCCCCCGACCTTCCGCAAGATCAACCCGGCCGACTCGCCGATCCTGGTGCTGGCGGTGCAGTCCGACACGTTGCCGCTGACCGAGGTCAACGACTTCGCCGACAATGTGCTGGCGCAGCAGATCTCGCAGATCTCCGGCGTCGGGCTGGTCAATATTGGCGGGCAGCAAAAGCCGTCGGTGCGCATCCAGGTAGATCCGCAGAAGCTCTCGGCCATGGGCATGAGCCTGGAGGACCTGCGCGGCGTGATTGCCGCCACCACGGTGAACCAGCCCACCGGCAGCACCGATGGCGCCACCAAGGCCTTCAACGTCTACACCAACGACCAGGTCACCAAGGCGGCAGCGTGGAACGACATGGTGCTGGCCTACCGCAACGGCGCGCCGGTGCGCGTGCGCGATGTCGGCGTGGCGGTGGACGGGCCCGAGAACGCCAAGCTGGCGGGCTGGGGCTTTGCCGGCGCCGCCGCGCCGGCGGACAACACCTTCCACAACGGACGCGCCATCATCCTGGCCATCACCAAGCAGCCGGGCGCCAACGTGATCGAGACGGTGGATCGCATCCGCGCCGCGCTGCCGCACCTGCAGGCCGCGATCCCCCCCACCGTCAACGTCAACACGCTGGCCGACCGCACCCAGACCATCCGCGCCTCGGTGGCCGATGTGGAGTTCACGCTGGTGCTCACCATCGCGCTGGTGGTGATGATCATCTTCGTGTTCCTGCGCAACGTGGCCGCCACGGTGATTCCCAGTGTGACCGTGCCGCTGGCGCTGATGGGCACCGCCGGCGGCATGTACCTGCTGGGCTACAGCCGCGACAACCTGTCTCTGATGGCGCTCACCATCGCGGTGGGGTTCGTGGTGGACGATGCCATCGTGATGCTGGAGAACATCTATCGCCACGTCGAAGACGGCATGGCGCCGATGGACGCCGCGCTCAAGGGCGCCGCGGAAATCAGCTTCACCATCGTGTCGATCTCGGTCTCGCTGGTGGCGGTGTTCATCCCGCTGCTGCTGATGGGCGGCATCGTGGGGAGGCTGTTCCGCGAGTTCGCCGTGACCGTCACGCTCACCATCGTGGTATCGGTGCTGGTCTCGCTGACGCTCACGCCGATGCTGTGCTCGCGCTACCTGACCCCGCCGCGCGGCCATCATCACGGCCGCATCTACCAGTGGTTCGAGCATGGCTTCGACGCCATGCTGGCGAGCTACAAGCGCGGGCTGGACGTGGTGATGCGCCACCAGTTCTTCACCCTGTGCGCGTTCATCGCCACGGTCGCCACCACGGTGGCGCTGTTCATCTACATACCCAAGGGCTTCTTCCCGCAGCAGGATACCGGCTTTATGTTCGGCATCGCGGAGTCCGCGCAGGACGCCTCGTTCAAGTCAATGAACGCGCGCATGGTGCAGCTTGCCGATATCGTGCGTGCCGACCCCGATGTTGCCGCGGTGGGCATGACCGGCGGGCAGAATACGCTCAATACCGGCAACTTCTTCATCAGCCTGAAACCCAAGGACGAGGGCCGCACCGTCAGCGCCGACGAAGTGATCGCGCGGCTGCGGCCCAAGCTGGCGCAGGTGCAGGGCGCCAACCTGTTCCTGCAGGCCGGGCAGGACATCAACGTGGGTGGGCGGCTGTCGCGCACGCAATACCAGTACACGCTGATGGACTCCAACCTGGACGAGCTCAACCAGTGGGCCCCGCGCATCCTGGAGCGCCTGCGCGCCCTGCCCCAGCTCGCCGACGTGGCGTCCGACCAGCAGAACGCCGCCGCCGCCGCGCGCCTGACCATCGACCGCGCGCGCGCCTCGAGCTTCGGCATCACGCCCGCGCTGATCGACTCCACGCTGTACGACGCGATCGGGCAGCGCCAGGTCGCGCAGTACTTCACCCAGATCAACAGCTACCACGTGATCCTGGAAGTCACGCCCGCGCTGCAGGACGACCCGCGCTTGTTCAGCAAGCTGTATGTGACCTCGCCGCTGACCGGCGAGCAAGTGCCGCTGTCCACCTTCGTCAAGATCGACACCGACAGCACCGCCTACCTGTCGATCAGCCACCAGGGTCAGTTCCCCGCCGTCACGATCTCGTTCAACCTGGCCAAGGGCGTGGCGCTGGGCGATGCCGTCAAGGCCATCAACAGCACGCTGTCCGGCATGGGGCGCCCGCAGACGCTCTCCGGCTCGTTCCAGGGCACGGCACAGGCCTTTGGCGCCTCGCTTGCCTCCCAGCCCTACCTGATCGCCGCCGCGCTGGTCGCCGTGTATATCGTGCTGGGGCTGCTGTACGAAAGCTACATCCACCCGCTCACCATCCTCTCCACCCTGCCTTCCGCCGGCGTGGGCGCGCTGCTGATCCTGCTGGCCGGCGGCTATGACCTCAGCGTGATCGCGCTGATCGGCATCATCCTGCTGATCGGCATCGTCAAGAAAAACGGCATCATGATGGTCGACTTCGCGCTCACCGCCGAGCGCGACCACGGCATGAAACCGGAAGAAGCCATCTACCAGGCGTGCCTGCTGCGCTTCCGGCCGATCATGATGACCACCATGTGCGCGCTGTTGTCCGGACTGCCGCTGATGCTCGGGCATGGCGCCGGCTCCGAGCTGCGGCGGCCATTGGGCTTTGCGATGGTGGGCGGGCTGGTGCTGTCGCAAGCGCTGACGCTGTTCACTACGCCCGTGGTGTATCTCTACCTGGATCGCGCGCACTATTGGTATGTGAACCGCAAGGAACGGCGGCAGGCACGGCGCGAAGGACGTGAGCACGCGAGCGACACAGAGGCCAAACGCGAGAGCCAGCGCGTGCTGGCTGCCGGAGAAGGAGACTGAGGGCCGGTCAATGAGATCTCTAGCTCTTGCGAGCGCCCGCCCTCTCCCCCGGCCCCTCTCCCACAAGTGGGAGAGGGGAGCCAACCGACGGGAGAGTCAGAGCATCGATTCGGTGTAGCCGTGATTCCCGCCCTTCGGGCGGGAATCACCCCAACGCGATGCGAAGCGAGCCGTCAAGGTGTGCCAAGGCCGTATGGGGCGCCTTCTTTGCCTACTTTCTTGGCAAGCGGCAAGACAAGAAAGTAGGTCACCGCCCCGCAGGGGTGGTGAAACTGCTGTTGCCTTTGACCTTGACGTTAATCAGTTGCAGTTGCAGTTGCAACAAACAAACTAACTAACCTCAATCACCCCATTCATCGTCTCGTGCCCGGACCCACAAAAAATATCGCACAAGAACCCAAAGCTGCCAGCCGCCTTAGGCAAAGCCGAAACCCGCACCACCTTGCCGGGCGGCAAATCCTCCCGAATGCCGAGATCCGGCACGCTAAACCCCATGATCACATCCTGCGCGGTCAGCTCGAACACCACCGGCTCCCCGACCCGCAGCGCAATCCGGTTCGGCGTAAAGACAAACTTGCGCGCATGCACCTTGATCACCCTTGGCGCGGCGGCCGCGCTGCGCAGCAGCGGCGTCCCGCCCGCCAGCGCCAGCAAGCAGCACAGCGCCCGCCTGCGGCTGATTCCTTCCCGTCCGATGACTGACATGACCAACTCCTGATAGCGAGTTCAAAGCAGCTCAAAGCAGCTCAAAGCGGCGTGGCACGATCTGCTCAACCATTGACAGGCTTCTCCTCGATCCCGAAATCCCCCGATGCCCTGCCCGCTTCCACTTCCCGCCAGCCCAATCCCCGATAGGGCTGCGCCGGATCCCACGGCACCGGCAAGCGCTGCGGCTGCGACCCCGCCGCCGGCAACGGGAACATCAGCGAGCGCGCCGCATGGTGCGCGATATGCCCGGTCATGTGGTGATGCTCCTGGTGGATGTGCCCATAGAACACGGTCACGTTGGGATGCGGCATCAGCCGCTCGATGACCTGCGCGCCGTCTCGGGTCGCCCAGTCCCACTGCGGATACAGATCGAACAGCGGACGGTGCGTGAACACCACGATGCGCGCCGACTGCGGCTGCTGCGCGAGATCCGCGGCGAGCCAGTCGAGCTGCGCCGCGCCCACCCGCCCGGCAGGATCAGACACGTTGTCCAGCACGATGAAGTGCACGCCCTTGTGGTCGAACACATAGTGCGTGGGCCCGAACAGTTCGCGGTAGGCAGCGCCCTGGTCCAGGCTGGCGTCGTGCTCGCCCGGCATCAGGTGCACGACCGGCACCTTGAGCGCGGCGATGATCGACTGGAACTCGCGCATGCGCTTGCGGCGCTCGGCGGGGTCATCGGTGGTGTGGGTAAGGTCGCCGGTGAACATCAGGAAATCCGGCGGCTCGGCCAGTGCGTTGACCGCCGCCACCGCCTTGGGCAAGGTCCCGCGCGCGTCGGGATTGGGCGGGCCCTGGAACCCCCAGTGCGCGTCCGAGAGCTGGACAAAGTAAAACGCTTCGTCGCGTCCGGCGGCCCATCCGGGCAATGCCGACACAAACACCGCGCCGCCGGCGCACGCGGCAAGCCCGAGAAAATCGCGCCGCTTCCATGCTCGCTGCATATTGAGCTCCATCTGTAAATCGGATTGATCGGATTGACCAGGTTGTTGGGGACCTGCCTGTCATACCGGTGCGCCGGCGTGTTTATTCCCGTTGCCGGCGAAATTTTTTTTACGTGGTGGCAGTGAGATTCGGGAATAAACTCAATGCATTCCCGGTATACGCGGCAGAGACGGAATGAACGGGGATGGCGCGCGATGCGCCCAACCCGGGCACCGAGCCAAAGGAGTGACGTGAACGCTGCCGACCAGCGCCGCCGTTTCGACGATCTGGTGCTCCCGCACCTCGACGCCGCCTACAACCTGGCCCGCTGGCTGTCGGGCAGCCCCGTGGAGGCGGATGACGTGGTGCAGGAAGCCTGCCTGCGGGCTTTCTGCTTTTTTGACAGCTTCCGGGGCGACCAGCCACGCGCGTGGCTGCTGGCGATCGTGCGCAACACGTGGTTCACCGCCTGGCGCAAGCGGCATCAGCCGGGCCAGGCCGAGAGCGCGGGCTACGACGACGCGCATTTCGATGGCGAGCCGCTGCCCGGCTGGCAGGATGGCCACGGCGACAGCCCTGAGCAATGGCTGTTGCGCGCCGAGGATGTCCGGCTGCTGCATCTGGCGCTGGAGCGCCTGCCGCTGGCATTTCGGGAAGTACTGGTGCTGCGTGAACTGGAAGATCTGCCCTATCGCGATATCGCCGTCATTGCGGAAATCCCGCTGGGCACCGTGATGTCGCGGCTGGCGCGCGCGCGCAAGCTGCTGGCGGCGGCGGTGCTCGCCTTGCGCGCGGAAGGCACCCGCGGCGCCGGCAACCAGGGCGGCGCCGACCTTGGCGCCGCAGGCACCCTGTCCACCGCACCGGCAACGGGCAGGGCCGCCGCGGCAACCGCCATCCACGCCACGCCGGCGCAACCTGCCGGGGAGACAGGCCATGAACTGCAATGACGCCCGCCTGCTGCTGCAGGCAAGTGCTGACGGTGAGCTCGGCGCGGGCGACGCCTTGCGCCTTGAGCAGCACCTGGCGCAATGCACGGCCTGCACCGCGCAGCTCGCTCACCTGCGCGAACTGCGCACGGTATTGCGCGCGCATGCGCCCTACCACCGCGCAGGGCCGGCCCTGCGCGCGCGGCTGACCGCGGCGCTGGACGCAGCCCAGGCCACGCCAGCGCCACAGGCGGCTGGCTCCGGCGCTGCGGCGGCGCCCTCCGGCAACGGTGGCGCATGGTGGCAACGGATACGGCGCTATTTCGAATGGGGTCCCGCCGCCAATGCCGCCATGGCCGCGCTGACGGTGGCGACGCTGGGCATCGGCATGGTCCAGTACGCGCTGAGCGATGGCTCCGGGCCGACGGTGGAAGGCGAGATGGTAAGCAGCCACGTGCGCGCGCTGATCTCGGGGCACACGATCGATGTCGCCTCGTCGGACCGCCACACCGTCAAACCCTGGTTCAATGGCCGGATCGACTACGCACCGTCGGTACGGGAACTCGCGCCGCAAGGGTTCCCGCTGGTCGGGGGACGGCTCGATTACGTGCATGGACGGCCAGTGGCGGTGCTGGTCTACCGCCGCAACCAGCACCCCATCGATGTATTCGTGCTGCCATTGCGCATGGCGGACAGGCCGGACAGCAAGCCAGCCGCCAACCCCGGCCGCAGCCAGGCACCGCCGCAGATCGAGGCGCGCCAAGGCTACCAGCTGGCGATCTGGGAGTCGGACGGCATGCGCTACGCGGCCATCACCGATGCCTCGGCCGACGACCTGCTGCGCTTCACGCAGGCCTGGCGCGCGGCCGGCGACAACCGCGCGCCCTGAGCCCTGAGCCCTGCGCCCGGGCTCAGGCGAGCACGAACGGCAACTGCCGCTGGCGCTTGCCGGTGAGCGTGAACAGCGCGTTGGCCACCGCTGGCGCAATGGCTGGCACGCCCGGCTCGCCCAGCCCGGTGGGCGGATCCTCGGAGGGCACGAAGAACACATCCACCACCGGCGCATCGGTGATGCGCGGCGGCGGATAGTCGGGGAAATTGCTGTTCTTCACCGCGCCGTTTTCGATCTCGATGGCAAAGCCCGGCCGCGTCATCGCCAGCCCGAACACGCATGCGCCCTGCACCTGCGCCTCGGCCGACATGGGATTGACCACGCGGTTGGCATGCACCCCGGCCGTCACGCGATGCACATGGGGCTCGTTTTTCACCAGCGACACCTCCACCACATAGGCCACCACCGTGCCAAAGGACTCGTGCACCGCCACGCCCCAGGCCTGGCCCTTGGGCAGCTTGCGCTTGCCGTAGCCGGACTTGTCCACCGCCAGCTGCAGCGCAGCGCGATGGCGCGCGTGCTTGCCCGCGTCCAGCCGCGCAAGGCGGTACGCCACCGGATCCTGCCTGGCATTGACGGCCACTTCGTCGACCAGCGTTTCCTTGACGAAGGCGGTGTGCGTGTTGCCAACCGAGCGCCACCACAGCACCGGCACCGCCACCTGCGGGTGATGCACCGATAGTTGCAGCGGGAAGCCGTAGTCGTTCTCCACCAGGCCTTCGACCATGGTCGAGTCCACGCCGCCCTTGACCATGAATGCCTCGAACGGCGTGCCGGAGAGGATGGATTGCCCGACCACGGTATGCTGCCAGCCGAGCACCTGCCCCTTCGCATCGGTGCCGATGCGCGCGCGGTGCACATGCAGCGGCCGGTAGTAGCCGCCGCGGATATCGTCCTCGCGGCTCCACATCACCTTGAGCGGTTCGTCATGCCCGCTCTTGACCCAGGCCAGCAGCACGTTGGCCGCTTCGACCAGGTAGTCGGAGGTGGGCACGGCACGCCGGCCGAACCCGCCGCCCGCCATCATGGTGTTGAGCGTGACCTTGGCCGGCGGCAGCCCGAGCACGCGCCCGATGGCGGCCTGGTCCACGGTCTGGAACTGCGAGCCCACCCATACCTTCACGCTCTGCACCGCCTTGCCCGACACCTCGGCCTGCAAGGTGCAGTTCAGCGGCTCCATCGGCGCATGCGCAAGATAGGGAAACTCGTAGTCCGCCGAGATGGTGCGCGCGGCGCCGGACATGGCGCCCATGTCAGCCTGCAGCGCCACCGTGCCGGGTTGCGCGGCCAGCGTCCTGTACTGCGCGAACAGGTCCTTGGTGGAGACGCTGGAGCCGCTGTCTTCCCACACGATCTCCAGGGCGTCGCGCGCCTGCTTGGCCGGCCAGTAGCCATTGGCCACCACCGCCACGCCGGTGCCGCCGCGATCCACCGGCACCAGCATCACGTCGGCCACGCCCTTGATCGCGCGCGCCTTGTCGGCGTTGAATGATTTCACCTTGCCGCCAAAGCGCGGCGGGCGTGCCACCACGGCCACCACCATGTTCTTGAGATGCACGTCGATGCCGAAGGCGGTGGTGGCCTCCAGCTTGCCGCGCGCGTCCAGCCGGCGCGTGGGCTTGCCGATGAGCTTGAACTGCGCCGGGTTCTTGAGCGTTACCTGCTGCGGCACCGGCAGCGCCATGGCGGCCTGCGCCAGCTCGCCAAAGGTGGCGCGATGGCTGCCGGAAGTGACCACGCCCAGCGCCACCTGGCAGCTCGACGGGTCGACCTGCCACTGCGTAGCCGCGGCGGATACCAGCATGGCGCGGGCGCGCGCGCCCAGCTCGCGGTACTGCTGGAAGGAGTGATTGAGCGCGGTGGAGCCGCCGGTCATCTGCATGCCGAAGGCGGGATCCTTGTACGCATCGCCGGCGGGCGCCAGCGTGGCGCGCACGTTGCGCCAGTCCACGTCGAGCTCTTCGGCCAGCGCCATGGGCAGCGCCGTATGCACGCCCTGGCCGAATTCGAGCCGGTTGACCGCCACCGTGACGGTGTTGTCCGGCGCGATCAGCAGGAACGCCTGCGGCGGCGAAGGCGGGGCCTTGGGCGCCGCGCCTTCCTGCGCCAGCGCGGCCTGGGCTGGCAGGATGCCGAGCGCCAGCCCGCCGCCGGCAAAACCGGTCAGCTTGAGAAAACTGCGGCGGTCCAGCGCGGCGACGCCGCCGGCGTCCGCTGGCCTGCGGTTGCCGCCGGCCAGCGCTTCGAGGTATCTGATTCGCATGATGTCGTCCCCTTAAGCCAGCGCGCGCGCCGCGTCTTTGATGGCCGCGCGGATGCGCTGGTAGGTGCCGCAGCGGCACAGGTTGCCGGCCATGGCCTGGTCGATGTCAGCGTCGCTCGGGTGCTTCTTGCTGCGCAACAGCCCGACGGCGCTCATCACCTGGCCGTTCTGGCAGTAGCCGCACTGCGCTACATCGTGCTTGATCCAGGCGTCGAGCACAGCACGGCCAATCTTGTCGCCGGTGACGCCTTCGATGGTGGTGATGCGCGCGCCTTGCGCCGCCGAGACCGGCGTCACGCAACTGCGCGTGGCCTGGCCGTTCACATGCACGGTGCACGCACCGCATGCCGCCATGCCGCAGCCGAACTTGGTGCCGGTCATGCCAAGGCTGTCGCGTAACGCCCACAGCAGGGGCGTGGAAGGATCAACGTCTACCTGCAACGGCTTGCCGTTGATATCTAGCGTGGTCATGGGGGAAGCTCCTTGGGTCTGTTTGCCCTGGTCCGCCCCGGCATGGCGCAGCGGTTCGAGCCGCCGCGCCGCGCCGCCGGCGGCCGGTCAGCGGCGTGCGCCCCAGCCGCGGTGCGCACGCCGTACAACCTTCAGAGGATAGTGCAAAAAGGGCAGTCGCGTGCGGTACCATCCACCGCGCCCGGGCGGCCTCAGGCCATGCCTTCCGGCGCGAGGTAATCGCCGTCGCCTCATCACCGCCCGCCCAAGGGCCGCCATGGCTGGCGTGGCGGGCGCGCTTCGCGCTGGTCCGATATCAGCGCCTATACCCCTCCTTGGCGGGGCAATGCCTGAAACGCCTGTACGACTGGAGCGGCGGCGGCCAGTCCGCCATGGCAGCAGACTGGCCGCCGGGGCCGGTTCCGGCTCGCGGCCGGCCACTCTCCTACCCCAAAACGGCGTCCGGCGCTAGTCCGAATAGCGGGAACACACCGGGGCTTATCGCCTCGTGCTTCCGACGCATCGCCGCTATATTGATCCATTAAGCTGGGCCGTGCGTGCAACCTGCCCGACGCCCGCCCATCGCCTCAATTTCGAGAACGCAGCTTCAGGCTGACGCCACATGACGCCAGATTTGGATGTCCGCCCCTTGCCCACCATCTACCCGCGCTGGCAGCGCGTGTCGCTAGCCGCCATCGCCTTCTTCCTGCTGGCCCTGGCCGGGCTGGCCGTGTCGCGCTACCCGGGAAACGTGGCCATGCTCTGGCTGGCCAATGCCTTCGGCCTCGGCATCTTGCTGCACCAGCGCAGCGGCGATGCGCTCTGGCAGCTGGCGGGGATGCTGGTGGCAGGCTTGGCGGCCAACGCGGCCATGGGCGATAGCCCCGTCATTGCGCTGGCGCTGGCGCTGGGCAACGTCGCCGAGATTGCCTTCTCGGCGTGGCTGGTGCGCGCCATGACCGGCGGCGCCACGCTATCGCGCCCGGGACCGCTGGCGCGCTTCGCACTGACGCTGGGCGCGGCCAGCACGCTGGGACCAGCGGTGGGCGCGACCATCGGCGCCGCCACCATCAGCACCGCCTACCACAGTGGCTTTGGCGCGGTCTGGTGGACCTGGTGGACGGCGGACTCGATGGGCATCGTCATGTTGCTGCCGCTGATGGTATCGATCACCCGCGAGCGTTTCGCTGACACCTTCCGCCGCGCGCAACTGCCCCGTTTTGCCGGACTGCTCCTGCTGAGCCTGGCGGTGGGCGGCGTGGCGCTATACAAGAGCAACGAGCCGTTCGTGGTGATGGCGCTGCCGCTGGTGCTGGCGGCGCTGCTGACCAATCCCTTTGCCACTGCCCTGCTGACGTTGCTGGCCATCTGCGGCGCGGTGACGCTGGGGCTGGTCACCGCATCGCTCGGCCTGGGCGCGAACGAGCCGTTCCTGCTGCAGTCGGTGCAGTTGTCGACCGCGCTGATCATGGTGTTCCCGATCTGCATCGCCTTCCTGCTGGAGCAGAACCGGCGCGACCGCAGCGAGCTGCGCGGCAGCGAGCGGCGCTTTCGCCAGGCCATGGAGCATTCGGCCATCGGCATGGCGCTGGTGGGACTGGACGGCCGCTGGCTGCAGGTCAACCGCGCCATCTGCGACCTGTTCGGCTATGATGCCGCCGAGCTGGCGGAGCTGCCTTTCCCGACCATCACCCACCCGGACGATCTCGCCCCGGACCTGCACCAGGTCGAGCGCCTGCTGGCCGGCGAGATCGAGTCGTACCGGATAGAAAAGCGCTTCCGCCACAAGGACGGCCACTATCGCTGGACCTTGCTGGCCGTCTCCCTGGTGCACGACGAGAAAACGGGCAAGCCGCTGCATTTCATCTCGCAGGTGGAAGACATCGACGAGCGCAAGGCCGCGCTGGAAAAGCTCGAGGCGCTGTCGCGCCGGACCCAGCTGGCGGTGGAAGCCGGCGGCGTAGGCATCTGGGAATGGGACATTGCCAGCGGCGCGATCGAGTGGGACGCGCGCATGCATGCGCTGCACGGCGTCGATCCCGCCCTGGGCGCGCCGGACATCAAGCGCTGGACGGCCATGGTGCACCCCGAGGATGTCGAGCAGGCAAGCACCGAGATGCGCGAGGCGGTGCGCGGCACGCGCACCTTCGATACCGAATACCGCATCCAGCGCCCCAACGGCGCGGTGCGCCACATCCGGGCCATGGCAATGGTGCTGCGCCAGGACGATGGCACCGCGGTGTCCATGATCGGCACCAACTGGGACATCACCGAACAGCGCCGTCTCACCGAGGCGCTGTTCGAGGAGAAGGAACGCCTGCATATCACGCTGAGCTCCATCGGCGATGCGGTGATCTGCACCGACGCCACCATGGGCGTCACCTTCATGAACCCGATCGCCGAGCAGCTCACCGGCTGGACCATGCAGGCGGCGGCCGGCCAGCCGCTCGAATCCATCTTCCGCATCGTCGACGAGCATACCAACGCGCCGATCCCCAGCCCGGTGGAACAGTGCCTGCTGAGCTTGCGCCCGGTCTACCTGCAGGACGGCGCGGTGCTGCAAAGCCTGACCGGCGACCGCCATGACGTGCAGGACTCCGCCGCGCCGGTGCGCACGGCGACCGGCGAGGTCATCGGCGCGGTGCTGGTGTTCCAGGACATCACCGGCGCCCGCGCACTGCAGCGCGAGCTGGCCCATTCGGCCTCGCACGATGCGCTTACCGGCCTGCCCAACCGCATCTGGTTCGAGAAGCGGCTGCGCGAGGCCTGCGAGGCTGCGCGCATGCAGCAACAGCATCACGCGCTGTGCTTCATCGACCTGGACCGCTTCAAGATCGTCAACGACACGGCCGGGCATGCCGCGGGCGACGTACTGCTGCGCGAGCTCGGCCACGTGATCCGCTACCACGTGCGCCCGGACGACCTGCTCGCCCGCCTGGGCGGCGACGAGTTCGCGCTGCTGCTCATGGACTGCACGGTGGACCACGCCGAGCGCGTGTGCCAGAAGATCATCGATGCCATCCGCGGCCAGCGCTTCCCGTGGGAAGGGCGGGTCTACGATGTGGGCGCGAGCATCGGCATTACCGCCATCGACCACGAAACACCGCCGATGGGCGAGCTGATGAGCCGCGCCGACGTAGCCTGCTACGCCGCCAAGGCGGCCGGGCGCAGCCGCGTCTCGGTGTACCGGCGCGACGAAAGCGATGCGCAGCGCCACCACCAGGAGCTGCAGGTTGCCGCCGGCATCCACTCGGCGCTGGATGCGAACCGCTTCCGCCTGTTCGCCCAGGAGATCCGCGCGCTACAGAGACACAACCAGGCTGAGCGCCATATCGAGATCCTGGTACGCATGGTCGACGAGCAAGGCAAGCTGGTGATGCCAGGCGCGTTCATCCCCGCCGCCGAGCGCTATGACCTGATGGGCCACGTGGACCGCTGGGTGATCCACCACGTGCTGCATGAATTCGGCGAGCGCCTGACCGCGGTGCCCAGCCTCACGGTCGCCATCAACCTGTCGGCCAATTCGCTGGGCGAGCCGTTCCTGCTGCCGTTCCTGCACGCCGAGCTGCACGAGTCCGTGCTGCCCGCCAGCCGCATCCAGCTGGAGATCACCGAGACCGCGCTGATCAACAACATGGCGGCGGCCAATCGCCTGGTGACCGAAATGCGCAGCGCTGGCTGCACCGTGGCGCTGGACGATTTCGGGGCCGGCTTGTCGTCGTTCTCCTATCTCAAGCAGTTTCCGGTGGACTATCTCAAGATCGACGGAAGCTTTATCCGCCACCTGGCCGGCAGCGCGGTGGACCGCGAGATTGTCAGCTCGATCAACGATATCGGCCATCGCCTGGGGATGCTGACCGTAGCCGAATCCGTGGAGGACGAGGAAACGCTGCAGGCGTTGCGCTCGCTTGGCGTGGACTATGCCCAGGGCTATGTGATCGGGCGGCCGATGCCGCTGGAATTGTTCCTGGAAAGTTGCCCGACCCAACCGGTGGGCAACGCCTGAGTCACCTGGCGTGCGTGGCTGGCGGCAACGTGTGCCGGCCGTGCCATGCCCCTTGCATCACACGCTGGCGCCCGTACGGGCGCCAGCTCCACTTTCCGCCCCGCCATCCGTTCGGAAAACCGAACGCCCCGTCGCCCCGACCGCACGGAAATCCGAACCGTGCGCCGAGCGCACATTAATTTCCCCTTGTTTTTCAGTGGCTTAGGCAGCTTCGGCGTGGCCGTTGGCCTGGCACGCCTCGTGCAATGTATGCGCCGGCCCCAAGCGGCCATACAGGTCGACGGCTGGCTCCCCCCGCGCCGGCCCGGACCCAAAACAATGGAGGAAACAATGATCGACCCCGCCTTGCCGACCTTGCCCACCACACCGGTGGGCGCCGGGCACACGCTGCCCGTTCGGCATGGATCAACGCATTGATCCGGAATGATTCCGGATTGAACAGGCATTGATCTCCCCGGCTGAGGCCGCATGGCGCTGTCCCATTGACGGCAACGCCATGCCAGAAGGCTGCCAGCCCCCCGCAAAACAGCCGTCCGGCCATTGGCCGGGCGCATCGGCCCGACTTCTGATGAAACTGAACCGACTGCCCACCCTGATTTTCATTGCGATGCTGCTTGGCGTGCTGGCCGGCACGGCCGCCCACCACTATGCGCCGGACCCCGCCGCCGCCAAGTCCATCGCCGACCACCTGTCCATCCTGACCGATGTGTTCCTGCGCATGATCAAGATGATCATCGGGCCGCTGGTGTTCGCCACCCTGGTCAGCGGCATCGCCAGCATGGGCGACGGCAAGGCCGTTGGCCGTATCGGCATGAAGGCGATGGCATGGTTCATCGCCGCGTCCATCACCTCGCTGCTGCTGGGCCTGCTGATGGCCAACCTGCTGCGCCCGGGCGAAGGCATGAACCTGGCGCTGCCGGCGGCGGACGCGGCCTCCAACCTGAAGACCGGGGCGCTGAACCTGCGCGATTTCATTGCGCACATGTTCCCCAAGAGCTTCGTCGAAGCCATGGCCACCAATGAGATCCTGCAGATCGTGGTGTTCTCGCTGTTCTTCGGCTTTGCGCTGGGCACGCTCAAGGACGGCATCGGCAAACCCGTGCTGGCCGGCATCGAAGGCCTGTCGCACGTGATGCTGAAGATCACCAACTATGTGATGGCCTTCGCGCCGGTCGGCGTGTTCGGTGCGGTCGCCGCGGTGATCACCGCCGAAGGCCTGGGCGTGCTGGTCGTGTACGCCAAGCTGCTGGGCGCTGTCTACCTGTCGCTGGCGCTGCTGTGGGTGGCGCTGATCGCCGGTGGCTACTTCTTCCTCGGCCGCGATGTGTTCCGCCTGCTCAAGATGGTGCGCGCCCCGCTGATGATCGGTTTCGCCACTGCCAGCAGCGAATCGGCTTACCCCAAGGTGATCGAGCAGCTCGGCCGCTTTGGCGTCAAGGAGCGCATCACGGGCTTCGTGCTGCCGCTGGGCTACTCGTTCAACCTGGACGGCTCGATCATGTACACCTCCTTCGCCGCGCTGTTCGTGGCGCAGGTGTACGGCATCCACCTGTCGCTCTCGCAGCAAGTGACCATGCTGCTGGTGCTGCTGGTCACCAGCAAGGGCATCGCAGGCGTGCCGCGCGCCTCGCTGGTGGTGGTGGCCGCGGTGCTGCCGATGTTTGGCCTGCCCGAGGCCGGCATCCTGCTGGTGCTGGGGATCGACCACGTGCTGGACATGGGCCGTACCGTGACCAATGTGCTTGGCAACGCCATTGCCACAACCGTCGTCGCCAAAAGCGAAGGCGCCATCGGCGCGCCGGTGCCCGAAGAAGCGGATGACCCCGCTGCCGACGGCAACCGCGGCCTGACACCCGTTCAGGTCCTGGCCGGCAAGTAACACTGCCAGCGCGCCAAGGCCCGGCCACCGATCAGGTGGCCGGGCCTTTTTTGTTTCCGGGGGCCGGAAACCATGATGTGGTAAAAGACGGGGTCGCCGCGGGTGCGGCCATCGGGCAATGTGCACATTGGCACTCCTACCCCTACTCTTACCCCTTTGCACAATGCACTTTTGCTGGCGCCTGCAGTCTTAACCAGTCGGGCTCGCTGCCCGCGACCGAGTTCCTTCGCCTTCGCTTCCTGCGCATTCCGCCCGCCCCCATGACCGGCCCGCTCCCTTCACACGCTACCCCGCAAGGCGCCACGCACGATACCTCCGCGCGTGCCGCGCGCCTGCGTCCGTGGGTGCCCCTCATGGCCATGCTGGCACTGGCGACGCTGATCGGACTGGCTGGCGCCATGGGCTACCGGTACAGCTACGACAACGCGCTGGCACGCCAGGGCGAGCGCGGCCAGGTGCAGCTGCGCCTGTACGGGCAGGCCCTGTCGAGCGAGCTGGCGCGCTATGACTACGTGCCCAGCCTGCTCTCGCTGGACGACAAGATCGCTGCGCTGCTGGCGCACCCGGACGATCCGGCACGCGTCGAGGCCGCCAACCAGTACCTGGCCGCGGTCAATGCCCGCGCCGGCACCCGCGTGGTGTTCGTGCTCGATGCACGCGGCCATGTGCTCGCCACCAGCAACTGGCAGCGCCCCGACAGCTACCTGGGCGAAGACCTGAGCTTCCGCCCCTACTTCAGCGACGCCGCGGACGGCCAGCTGGGCCGCTTCTATGGCGTGGGCACCACCCGCAGCGAGCCCGGCTACTACCTCTCGGCGCCGCTGGGCGATCGCCACAAGCCAAGCGGCGTAGCGGTCGTCAAGGTGGGGCTGGAACCCCTGGAGAACCGCTGGCAGGGCGCCGATACCCAGATGCTGCTGACGGACGAGAACGGCGTGGTGATCCTCGCCTCCGACCCGTCCCTGAAACTGGGCGCGCTCAAGCCGCTGGCCCCCGAGCTGCGCGAGCGGCTGCAACGCAACCTGCAATACAACCGCGCCGCGCTCCCGCAGCTGGAACTCACGCCGGTGCGCAAGCTATCCGACAGCGACGCCCTGGTCCGCCTGCGCAGCGGCCCGCCCATGCTGGCGCAGAACGCCGAGCTGGTTGGCACCGACTGGCACCTGACGCTGCTCACCAATACCTCGCAGGCCCGCGTGGCCGCGCTCAGCACCGCCGCGCTGGCCGGCGTGCTGACCGCCTTCCTGTTGCTGCTGGCGGCGGCCTGGAACGTGCGCCGGCGCATCGCCAGCGAGCGCATGGCCGCGCGCGCCGCGCTGGAGGCCGCCAACGGCGAACTGGAGCGCAAGGTGGCGGAGCGCACCGCGGACCTGTCCGCCGCCAACCAGCACCTGCAGGCGGAAGTTGCCGAACGCATCCGCACCGAGGCGACCTTGCGCCAGGCACAGGATGGCCTGCTGCAGGCCGGCAAGCTGGCCGCGGTAGGCCAGATGTCCACCGGCATCGCCCACGAGCTCAACCAGCCCCTTGCCGCCCTGCGCACGCTCTCGGGCAATACCCAGAAATTCCTCGAGCGCGGCGACAACGCCACCGCGCAGGCCAACCTCGGCACCATCATCGGCCTGGTGGAGCGCATGGGGCGCATCACCGGCGCGCTCAAGTCATTCGCGCGCAAGCCTGGCAATGGCGGCACCGCCGCCCGCCTGGCGCCGCTGGACGATGCGGTGGACAACGCCCTGTTCCTGCTCGATACGCGCCTGCAGGCGGTACGCCCGGCGCTGGTCCGGGAGATCGAGCCGGACCTGATGGTGACCTGCGATCCCAACCGGCTGGAACAGGTGCTGGTCAACCTGATCGGCAACGCGCTCGACGCGCTGGCCGGCAACCCTGAGCCCCGGCTGGAGCTGCGCAGCCACCTGGCGGGCAGCAAGCTGCGCCTGACCATCCGCGACAACGGCCCCGGGCTGTCCGAGGAAGCCTTCGCGCGGCTGTTCGAGCCGTTCTTCACCACCAAGCCGGCAGGACAGGGACTGGGCCTGGGCCTGACGCTGTCGGCCGGCATCCTGGACGAGGTCGGCGGCGGCCTGGAGGCCAGCAATCACCCCGACGGCGGCGCGTGCTTCACGCTGGTGCTGCCGCTGGCCAGGCTTGACCCGGAGAGCCGCCATGGCAATTGACCCGAACCACGCTGATTCCCCCGACGCGATCGACCCCGCGCTGCTGACCGTGCTGATCGTCGAAGACGACCCCGACGTGCGCCTGGGCTGCGAGCAGGCACTGCGGCTCGAAGGCATTGCCACGCGTGCCGTGGCGAGCGCCGAAGCCGCCCTGCGCGAGGTCGGCAGCCATTTTCCCGGCGTGGTGGTGAGCGACATCCGCCTGCCCGGCATCGACGGCATGGCGCTGCTGCATGAGCTGCGCTCGCGCGACGATGCGCTGCCGGTGGTGATGGTCACGGGCCACGGCGACGTCAGCCTGGCCGTGCAGGCCATGAAGGCCGGCGCCTACCACTTCCTGGAAAAACCTTTCTCGCCCGAGCGGCTGGTCGAAGTCACGCAGCGCGCGCTGGAAAAGCGCCGGCTGGTGCTCGAAGTGGCCGAGCTGCGCAGGAGGCTGGCCGGGCGCGATACCTTGCAGGCGCGCCTGATCGGCCATTCGCCATCCATCGAACGGCTGCGCAAGCTGATCGCCGACCTGGCCGACACCGCCGCCAACGTGCTCATCCACGGCGAGACCGGCACCGGCAAGGAACTGGTCGCCCGCTGCCTGCACGAAGCGAGCTCGCGCCGCGCACGGCACTTCGTGCCGATCAATTGCGGCGGCCTGCCCGAGCAGCTGTTTGAAAGCGAGATCTTCGGCCACGAGGCCGGCTCGTTTACCGGCGCGGCGCGCCGGCGCATCGGCAAGATCGAGCACGCCGAGGGCGGCACGCTGTTCCTCGACGAGATCGAGAGCATGCCGATGCAGATGCAGATCAAGCTGCTGCGGGTGCTGCAGGAGCGCGTGGTCGAGCGGCTTGGCTCCAATACGCCGGTGCCGGTCAACACCCGCGTGGTCGCGGCCACCAAGGCAGACCTGAAGGCGCTCTCAGCGGCCGGCCAGTTCCGCGCCGACCTCTACTACCGGCTCAACGTGGTGACGCTGGAGTTGCCGCCGCTGCGCGAGCGGCGCGAAGACGTGCCGCCGCTGTTCGAGCATTTTGTCGCGCAGGCGGCGCTGCGCTTCGAGCGCGAGGCGCAGCCCGCCACGCCGGCGGAGCTCGCAGCGCTGATGGCCTATCCGTGGCCGGGCAATGTGCGCGAGCTGCGCAACCTGGCCGAGCGCCATGTGCTGGGACTGGGGTGCAATCCCGGGCAAGGCACCGCCGAGCCGGCAGCGCTGCCGCTGGCGCAGGCCGTGGAGCAGTTTGAGCGGGCCATGATTGCCGACGCCATGCGCAGGCACGAGGGGAACCTCAGCCGCGCCAGCGAGGCACTGGGCATTGCCAAGACGACCCTGTTCGATAAGGTCAGGAAATACCGGCTTTGAGATTCCAGGCGTTGAGACTTGCCGGGTGGCGGCGCTAGCCGCCACCGGCTGACCCGCAACGGCCTTGCGCGCAGCTTGCGTTGAAGCTTTCCTTGCAGCGCCGGCCGTCGCGCCACTTCCCGCACCTCCCGCACCTCCCGCACCTCCCGCGCCCTCTCGGCCCCTTCGCTCCACCTC
>NZ_LZZU01000007.1:0-136961 GCF_014170355.1 Cupriavidus sp. UME77 | reverse complement strand
GCGGCAACGGCCCGAACAGGCGGCCCCGGGCACGAAACCACAACGGCAGCTGAATGCGGAAGACTTGCGTCGCGCCATCGATGAACTGACGCAACCGCCCCACCCTGTAGATACCTTACCGCCTCAGGCCAGCTCGACTGCCTTACGGAAACAGCCAGGAAAAAGACGTAAAAGAATCAAAACCATCCTGCATTAAACCGGACATTCTGATCTGGCCAAAGAGAGGACATTTGAATTTGGCCTAGACAAACGGTGTCCTTCTACAGCGACAAGGCCAGCATCTTCCGGGTCAATGCCAAAGGCGTCACCACAGGGCGAGACCATACGCAGTTCGGGCGCGCGCTGTACGAGCTGAATATCGAGAGCCTGTGCGCCAACAGCAGCCAGGCCAAGGGCCGCGTGGAGCGAATGAATGGCACGCTGCAGGACCGGCTGGTCAAGGAGTTGCGCCAGCGCGGCATCTCGACGCTGGCCGAGGCCAATGCCTTTGCCCCGGTCTTCCTGGCGGACTTCAATGTGCGGTTCGCCAAGATGCCCAGAAGCGACTTCAATGCGCACCGTCCCGTACGGCCCGACGAGGACCTCAAGCGCATCTTTACCTGGCGCGAATGGCGCAAAGTCTCCAACCGACCGACGCTGCAATACGACCGCAAGCTGTATCTCATCACCGACCAACCTGAGCGTCGCTCCCTGGTTCATCGCTACATTGATGTGCCGAGTATCCGGACGGCCGTATCGAGTTGTGGGCCGACGGCGCCGCCCTGCCCTACACGACCTATGACCGGCTGTCCGAGGTCAATCAGGGCGCGGTGGTGGCAAACAAGCGGCTGGGCTTACGCCCCGGCCGATGTTGTGCGCCAAGGCCTCGGGATCGATCCTCGGTCGTCGGGAGACCAGTGCGGCCATAGCGCCGTCTGCAGGTATCAGGTACTTACGGTACTGCCCGCGGTCAGGCGCTGGCTCAAGTCGTTCAGGATCGCATCCAACTCAAGCAGCTTGATCGGCTTGACCAGGTAGCGATCGGCCCCGCTTTCGAAGGCCCGCCGCTTGGCGTGGTCGCTGCCCAGTGCCGTTAGCATGACGATGCCGCAATAGGGCCACTGCCGGCGCAGCGCTTCTATCACGTCGAAGCCGCAGCCTTCGGGCAGCATGATGTCGACGACGGCGATGTCGGCCTGGTCGCCCAAAGACGAAAACTCGGCCACGTTGCCCACCTGGAGCACTTGCCACTGCCGCTTCTGCAGGAAGGCGGCCATCTCTTCGCGCAGTTCACTCTCGTCCTCGAGTAGAAGGATTCTCCGCATATCCCTATCAAATATATGAGCATCGGCCAGTCCCGGGCCGGTGCGACCTACGCTGACATAGCCCGCACGACCGGCTTGCCCGCTGGAGTCATGAACTGCCCACCCGGATCAAGGAGCCGACTTGTCCAGGGCGAGTATTGAAATCGCGCCGGACTGTACGTCGTTCAAGCAGGCATTGCCCATGCTCGACTGGGGCCCTTCGATTCCCGCGCGGTTGACCGGGGGCCCGTGGATGGCCAGGCCGCAAACCTTGCCCCCGCCCGTCCATCGGGATGCGGGAAAAGCGCGCCGGGGAACGTGATCCACCGAGCGGGCCGGGAACGACCCGCGCTTTATCATGCGGTGGCAAAGCCGCCGGGATACCCCTCAGCGCGGCTTGGGATCGCTTGGGCAGCGCTCACGGCGCCACCGGCACATAGCGAGGAAATGGCTGTCTGGAGCAAGGGAACGGTGGCGAGCTTTTTCATCTCTTCTCTCTGTACGGAAGGAAGCCGGCGATACAAGGACGGCGACAAGCAGGGAATTCTTGATAGGTGCCGATGTTAGCGAGCCGCCCGCCGGCAAAGCTGACAAATCCTGACATCCACTGCGAGCGGAGCGGTCGCCAGGGCCCTTGAAGCGTTGCAGTCGCTGCCGCTGCCCGCGCCGCAATCAGCGGTCCGATCGCTCCGGCTGCGCAACGTCTTGCTTCGGTGCCACGCATGCACTAAGTTGACCTGTATCAACTTTTCCCGGCTGGACAAGCGCATCATTGTGCATTGCCGCGCGCGCGGCGCCTGGTGCGGGCATCACGGTGAAAACGGCAGCAAGTCACGGGAGGCTTGAGGATGAACACATGACCGGAGCAAGCGCAGCGGCAGTGGCACATCGCCGGACGGCCTGGCCGGCACGGTTGGGGGCCACGTGCCCGCATGGCGCGGTTTCGCCCGCACATGGAGGCTGCCGGTGAGCGCGAGCCAGGGGGTGGTTGCCGCGGTGCGCGGTAGCGTCGTCGACGTGCGCTTCGAGGCAGGGCTGCCGCCGATTCGCACCTTGCTGCGTACCGGCGTGGATGGCCGGATCGCCATCGAAGTCCTGGCGCAGCGCGATGCGCGGCATGTGCGCTGCATCGCGCTGACCTCCACCCAAGGGCTGGCGCGAGGCATGGCGGTGCAGGATACCGGTGGGCCATTGCAGGCACCGGTAGGCGCCAGCATCCTGTCGCGCATGTTCGACGTGTTCGGGCAGCCCATCGACGGGTTGCCCGCGCCGCAACATGTCCAGTGGCGCTCGGTGCACCGAGCGCCGCCGCCCCTGTCACAGCGCTCCACGCAGTCGATGGTGTTCGAGACCGGCATCAAGGCGATCGACGTGCTGCTGCCGCTCGAAACCGGGGGCAAGGCAGGCTTGTTTGGCGGCGCGGGCGTGGGCAAGACGGTGCTGCTCACCGAGCTGATCCACAACATGGTCGGCCATCACCGGGGCGTGAGCATCTTCTGCGGCATCGGCGAGCGCTGCCGCGAGGGCGAGGAGCTTTACCACGACATGCGCGAGGCCGGCGTCCTGCAGGACATGGTCATGGTCTTCGGCCAGATGAACGAACCCCCGGGCGCGCGCTTCCGGGTTGGTCATGCTGCGCTGACGATGGCCGAGTACTTCCGCGACGATGAGCACCGCGACGTCCTGCTGCTGATCGACAATATCTTCCGCTTTATCCAGGCCGGATCGGAGGTGTCTGGCCTGATGGGCCAGATGCCGTCGCGGCTGGGCTACCAGCCGACCATGGGCACCGAACTGTCCGGGCTGGAGGAGCGCATCGCCAACACCGACACTGGCGCCATCACCTCGATCCAGGCGGTCTACGTGCCCGCGGACGATTTCACCGACCCGGCGGCGGTGCATACCTTCTCGCACCTGTCGGCGTCCATCGTCCTGTCGCGCAAGCGCGCGAGCGAGGGCCTCTACCCGGCTGTCGACCCGCTGCAATCGAATTCCAGGATGGCCACGCCCGGCATCGTCGGCGCGCGCCACTATCGCCTGGCGCAGGATATCCGGCGCACGCTGGCGCAGTACGCGGAACTCAAGGACATCATCGCCATGCTGGGGTTGGAACAGCTCTCCCCCGCCGACCGCGGCGTCGTCGCCCGCGCCCGACGCCTGGAGCGTTTCCTGAGCCAGCCGTTCTTCACCACGGAGCAGTTCACCGGCATCAAGGGCAGGACTGTCAGCCTGGCGGATTCGCTCGATGGGTGCGAGCGCATCCTGCGCGACGAGTTCAAGGACTACCCCGAAAGCGCGCTCTACATGATCGGGCCGATCGCCGAAGCAAGGGGCAAGCCCGCGCCCGTGGCGCCAGAGCCAGCCAAGGAGAGCCATGCCGCCGGATCGCATGCTGCTTGAAGTACTGCTGCCCTTCCGGGTCTTCCTGCGCAAGCGCGAAGTGTCGCGCGTCGTGGCGGAGACCGCCGGGGGGGCGTTCGGCATGCTGCCGCATCGCCTCGATTGCGTCGCGGCGCTCGCGCCCGGCATCCTCACCTTCGAAACGCCGGCCGATGGCGAAGTGTTTATCGCGGTCGATGAGGGTGTGTTGGTCAAGACCGGCCTCGATGTGCGCGTGTCGGTACGCCGCGCCATGGCAGGCGCCGACCTGGCCACGCTGCGCGACACCGTCGAGCGTGAGTTCCTGGCCCAGGACGAGCAGGCGCGCAGCCTGCGCACGGTCATGGCCAAGCTGGAGACGGGCTTTCTTGCGCGCTTCGCCAAGCTTCACAAGCCATCGCCATGACCGAGCCACCGCCCGGCGGACCGCCGAAGCCCGCGCCCACGCTGGCAGGCAAAGTGGGCGCCAAGGCGCAGCGCAAGCTCAGGGCGCGGCGCCAGGGCGTGCCGGGGGTCTGGTTCGGGTTGGGCATGATGGGGCTGGTTGGCTGGTCGGTGGTGGTGCCGACGCTGCTCGGCGCGGCGCTGGGCATCTGGCTGGACAAGCACTATCCGGGCCGGCACGCGTGGACGCTGGCGCTGCTGGTGGCCGGCCTCGTGCTCGGCTGCTTCAATGCCTGGCACTGGGTCGCCAAGGAGGACCGCGCCATGCGGCGAGACCAGGACCAGGAACAGGAACAGGACCGGGACCAGAAGGAGAAAGACGATGCGGATACATGACGTGGCGGCATTGCTGCTTGCGGCCCTCGCGGGTGGCGCACTCGGTGGCTTCTTTTTCGGTGGCCTGTGGTGGACGGTCCGCCGCACGCTTTCATCCGGTCAGTCGGCCCTATGGCTGCTGGGCAGCCTGCTGCTGCGCATGGGCGCCACGCTGCTTGGCTTCTACGCCGTCGGCGCGGGGCAATGGGAGCGGATGGCTGCCTGCCTGGCTGGTTTTGCATTGGCACGCGTGGCGGTGACATGGATGACGGGGCGATGGGCAGACCGCCACACCCCGGCGCCTCGGGAGACGGGCCATGCGCCTCAGCCCTGACCAGTGGATCTTCTGGCAGCACGGCTTCGTCAAGCTCAACGGCACGATCCTCTTCACCTGGGTGCTGATGGCGGTGCTGACCCTGGGCTCCTGGCTGGTCACGCGCCGGCTCTCGTTGGGCCACCGCCGCTCGCGCTGGCAGAACCTGCTTGAAATCATCGTGACCGGGATCGCGCAGCAAATCGCGGAAGTCGGCCTTCGCCAGCCGCGCAAGTATCTCGGTTTCCTGGGCACCCTGTTCCTGTTCGTCGCCGCGGCCAGCCTGTTTACCATCGTTCCCGGCTACGAGCCGCCCACCGGATCGCTGTCGACCACGCTGGCGCTGGCGTTGTGCGTGTTCGTGGCGGTGCCGCTGTACGGCATCCGCGACCAGGGGCTGCGCGGCTACCTGAAGTCCTACCTCGAGCCGACCTTGATGATGCTGCCGTTCAACATCATCAGCGAGCTGTCGCGCACCCTTGCGCTGGCTGTTCGCCTGTTCGGCAATATGATGAGCGGAGCCATGATCATTGCCATCCTGGTGACGATCACGCCGTTCCTGTTTCCCATCGTGATGACCGCGCTCGGCCTGCTTACCGGCATGGTGCAGGCTTATATCTTCAGCATCCTGGCCGCGGTCTATCTCGCGGCGGCCACGCATGGCGGCAAGGAGGAGCCAGGCCTGCCACTCGAAAAGACACCCTGAACCCGACCAAGGAACCATCCCATGGACAGCCTGACAATCATCGCGGTGGCATCGATCGCCATGGCCGGCCTCTGCACCGGCTTCGGCTGCATGGGGCCCGCGCTCGCGGAAGGCCGGGCGGTAGCGACGGCGCTGACGTCGCTGGCGCAGCAGCCCGATGCATCGGCCACGATCACCCGCACGCTCTTCGTCGGCCTGGCGATGATCGAGTCGACGGCGATCTATTGCTTCGTCGTCTCGATGATCCTGATCTTTGCCAACCCCTTCTGGAACGCCGCCATCGCCCGCGCGGTGGCCAGGTAAGCCATGCTGATCGACTGGTTCACCGTGGGTGCGCAGGCGCTCAACTTCGTCATCCTCGTCTGGCTGCTGAAGCGCTTTCTTTACCAGCCCGTGCTTGACGCCATCGACGCCCGCGAGGGCAGGATCGCCAGGCAGATCGCAGATGCCAGCGCCAAGGAAGCCGAGGCGCGCAAGCAAGGCGAGGCGTTCCAGCGAAAGACCGATGCGTTCGAGCGCGAGCGTGCTGCGCTGTTGGCACAGGCGGCTGGCGATGCCGAGACACAGCGCCGGCAGTGGCTGGAAGCCGCGCGCCAGGCAGCGGACGCGCTGGCCGCAAAACGGCAGGACGCGCTGCGCAGCGAAGCCGGGCAACTGACGCAGGCGCTCGGCGACCTGGCACGTCGAGAGGTGTTTGCCGTCGCGCGCCGGGCGCTCGCGGACCTGGCCTCGGCGAGCCTCGAAGAACGCGTGGCAGACGTCTTCATCCGCCGTCTGCGTGCGCTCGACGAGCCTGCCAGAGCCAGTCTTGCGGCCGCGCTCAGGCAGCCGGCGGCGCACGCGGTGGTGCGCAGCGCGTTCGCGCTGCCCGCCGCACAGTGCGCCGCCATCCAGGCGGCGGTGAATGACACACTGGGCACCAGCATCCCCTTGCAGTTCGACCCGGCCCCGGAACTGGTAAGCGGCATCGAACTCATCGTCGGCGGCCAGAAGCTGGCGTGGAGCATCGATCGCTATCTCGGCTTGCTGGAGCAGGCCGTGAGCGAGCTGCTGAGCGCGGAAAACGGGGCGATGCATGCCGGGCCCGAGCCGGATTCCACGCCAAAGCCCGAGGCCAGCCAGCCATGAACTTCGCGCTTACCCCGCCGCAAACCGCCATCGATCGGGCGTTCGCCGCCATGGGCGAGGCGCGCAGCCGGTTCGTGCCGGCACTAGCGGCGCAGGAGGTGGGCACGATCGTCAGCGTGGCCACGGGCGTCGCGCAAGTCTGCGGCCTGCCTGGCATCGGCTATGACGAACTGGTGCGCTTTCCCGGCGACGTGTACGGCATCGCGTTCAATGTCGATGAAGACGAGGTCGGCGTGGTGCTGCTCGACGACTACTGGCGGCTGCGCGCCGGCGACCAGGTCGAGCGCACGGGCCGCGTGATGGACGTGGCCGTGGGAAAGACGCTGCTCGGGCGCGTGATCGATCCGCTTGGCCGCCCGCTCGATGGCCTCGGGCCGCTCGCGGCCAGCGCGCGATTGCCGATCGAGCGCCCGGCCGCACCCATCATGGAGCGCGCGGCGGTCACGGTGCCGCTGCAAACCGGCGTGAAAGTCATCGATGCGTTGATTCCCATCGGGCGGGGCCAGCGCGAACTGATTCTGGGGGACCGCCAGACCGGCAAGACCGCCATTGCCATCGATACCATCCTGAACCAGCGCGGCCAGGATGTCGTGTGCGTGTATTGCGCCATCGGCCAGCGCGCCTCGGCTGTTGCCAAGGCGGTGGCGACCCTGCGCGCCAAGGGGGCGATGGACTATACCGTCGTGGTCGTCACCGAAGGCAACCAGCCACCAGGCCTGGCCTATATCGCGCCGTATGCCGCCACCAGCATCGCCGAGCACTTCATGGAGGCCGGGCGGGACGTGCTGATCGTCTACGACGACCTCACCCAGCACGCCCGCGCCTACCGCGAGCTTTCGCTGCTGCTGCGCCGCCCACCCGGCCGCGAGGCTTTCCCGGGGGACATCTTTTATATCCATTCGCGGCTGCTGGAGCGGGCCACGCACCTCGCCGCCGAGCGCGGTGGCGGCTCGATTACCGCGCTGCCGATCATTGAGACCGAGGCGCAAGACATGTCGGCTTACATCCCGACCAACCTGATCTCGATTACCGACGGCCAGGTCTATCTGTCGCCTACGCTGTTCGCACTTGGCGTGCTGCCCGCGGTGGATGTCGGCAAGTCGGTGTCGCGCGTGGGCGGCAAGGCGCAGCGGGGCAGCTTTCGCGCGGTGGCCGGCGATCTCAAGCTCGCCTACGCGCAGTTCGAGGAACTCGAGACGTTCTCCCGTTTCGGCGCCAGGCTCGATGATGACAGCCGCCAGTCCATCGCGCACGGCCAGCGCATTCGCGCCTGCCTGATGCAGCCCGAATCCGACCCGGTCCCGGTGCCTGCGCAGATCGCCATCCTGAGCGCGCTGACCGCGCGGCTGTTCGATGCCGTGCCGCTGGACCGGATGCAGGACGCGCAGCTTGCAGTGCGCGCCGCGGCGGCGAGCATCCCACCGGCGGTATCCGCCCGCTTCGAGGCCGCGGGCAAGCCGGACGAGGCGGATGGCCAGGCAGTGACCGCGATCGTCCGCGCCGCCCTTGCGCAGTTCCAGGCCGGGGCCGATACCGGTACCGATACCGGTACCGATACCGGGGCCGGGCTCGAAGCGCAGGCACATTCTGCGGCAGAGGGGTGGAGGCAATGAGCGACTCGGCCGCCACGCTGCGGCACCAGATCGGCAGCGCCACGGATCTGCAAGCCGTTGTTCGCACCATGCGCGCGCTGGCCGCCTCCAGCATCAGCCAGTACGAGCAGTCCGTGCTGGCGCTAGCCGACTACCGCCGCGCGGTGAGCCTTGGTCTTTGGGCATGCCTGCGCACGCTGGCGCCCGCAGGTTTAACGCCTGGGGAGAGCAAGCCTGCCTTAGCGGGAGCGGTCGGCGCCATCGTGTTCGGCTCCGACCAGGGGCTGGTGGGCCAGTTCAACGAGGTGATCGTCGACCATGCGCTCAAAACGCTCCTGGCCATGCCCGGAAAGCGAGAGGTCTGGGCCGTCGGCGAGCGGGTGCGGGCTCGCCTGGCCAGCGCCGGCGTGAGCGTGGCCGGCACCTATGCGGTGCCCGGCTCGGTCGAGGCCATTGCCCCGCTGGTCGACCGGCTGCAGCTCGATACGGAAACACACCCGAGCCAGGCCGCGCAACCCCGTATCTACGTCTTCTACAATCAGCCAAGGCCGGGCGCCCTCTTCCAGCCCGTAGAGCAGCGCCTGTTGCCCCTTGACGCGCAATGGCTGGCCGGGTTGCTGGCGCAGCGCTGGCCGACGCCGAATCCGCCGGAAGTGATCGGGGGCGGCACCGCCACGATGCGCGCGCTGATCCGCGAGCACCTTTTTATCTCGCTGTTCAGCGCCTGCGCCGAATCGCTGGCGAGCGAGAACGCCAGCCGCCTGGCTGCGATGGAGCGGGCCGACAAGAACATCGACGAATTGCTCGCCAGCCTTCGCGGCCAATTTCACAGCGAGCGGCAAAGCGCGATCGACGAGGAGCTGTTCGATGTGGTGGCTGGGTACGAGGCGCTGTCCGAGGATGACATTGGCTGAATGGTGCCATCACGATGCGGCAGGCCTGAGCGGCTGTTGGGATATTCGGCGCTGGCGTCCCAGCCCCCGCCCAGCGACAGGAACAACGCCACAGTGTCCTGCAGCCGCTGGGTCGTGGCTTGCAGGTAGCCGATATCGGCCTGGTGAAATTGGGCGTCCGCCACCAGCACCTGCAAGTAGCCGGCGGTGCCGCCCTGGAAGTTGGCCTGGATCTCCTGCAAGGCCTCTTGCGCGAGATCCCGCCCATAGCGCGTGGCCTCGACCAGCTCACCATCGTGCTCCAGGGCCCGCAACGCGTCTGCCACCTGCCCGAATGCGGCCAGCACCACTTGACGGTAGCCAGCCTGCGCCGCTTCCATCTGCGCCAGGGCAGCTCGCCGCCGGTAGTACAGTTCGCCGCCATGGAACAACGGCGCTGTGAGGCCCGCCCCCAGGCTCCAGACTGCACTGCCACCGCCAAACAGCGTCCCGAGCTGCAAGCTCTCGCGGCCATAGCCAGCACTCAGGGTGATGGCGGGAAACATGGCGGCGGTGGCCACGCCTACCTCGGCGCTGGCGACGTGCAGCTGCGCTTCGGCCAGCAGCACGTCGGGACGGCGCCGGACCAGTTCCGCCGGCAGCAGCCGGGGAATGTCCGCCGGCAAGCGCAGGGTCTCCAGCGTCACGGCAAGCGGTTCGCCCTCGGCAGGGTACTGGCCAGACAGGGTCGCCTCCAGATGATCGGCCTGCTCCAGCTTTTGCCGCAGCGCAGGCAACGTCGCCTCCAGCGCGGCAAGCTGCACCGCCAGGCTCAGTTCGCTGGCGTGTGCTGTCGTGCCGGCCTGCACCTGCGCGCGCGTGATCTCCACCTGTTCGCGCACCAGGGCCGCCAGCTCGGTGGTGGACTGGATCTGCGCCGCGTAGCCGGCCTGTGCGACCACGGTGTTGACCAGATTGCCCGTCAGCGCCAGGTAGGCGGCGCCGAGCGTCTGCCGCTGCAGGTCGACCTGGGCGGACAGCGCCTCGACCGTGCGCCGGTTCAGGCCGAACAGGTCGAGCGTATAGCTGACCGTCGCGCTCAGCGAGAACAAGTTGAAGACGGTGCCCGGGACGGCCTGGCCGATGCGGACCGGCGATGCCGACTGCCGGGTGGCCCCGGCTGCGGCGTCCAGCTGCGGGTAGAACACGCCGGCACCGGCGCGCATGGCAGCCTCGCTCTGCCGCAGGTTGGCCTGCGCCGCCTGCAGTGTGGGGTTGCCCGCCAGAGCCCGGATCATGGCGCCGTCCAGCGCGGCGCTGCCGAACATGCGCCACCAGTCCGCCGGCAACGTGGCCCCTTCCATGAAAATTTGCGAGATCCCGTCACCGGGCGCCGTGCGCACCGCGTCTGCATCGCGCGTGTAGCTGGCCGGCACCGCCGGCTCGGGGCGGACGAAGTCCGGGCCCACGGCGCAGCCGCCCAGCAAGGCAAGGACTAGCGCGAACCCGGGCAGCGCATGGCGCTTCATGAGGCGCCACCCAGGTAGACATCGACCAGTTGGCCCGGATAGACAGTGAGGTTCTGCGGCGGGCTGAACCTGAACAGCAGGGGCAGCACGCGCACGTCCACGCGCTCGGTACGTTGGTCGGACAGCTGGATCTTTGGCGTGACGTAAGGCTGCGTGCGCACGAACTCCAGCGGGATGCTGGTGTTGGTGCCGCGCACAAACATCCTTCCCTGCAGCGCCTGCCCGGATTTTGCGCTCGGCAGGCGCTGCAGCAGGATCTCGTCGACATACACGCGCACCGCCAGCGTGCCTGGTGCGCTGCCCATCACGATCACAGGGGTATTGGCCTGCGTATAGGTGCCGTAGGTGCCTTGCGAGGACACATAGGCGCCCACCGCCGTATTGACCGACATCACCACGCCGTCCACCGGCGCGCGGATCACGTACTTGCCGAGCAATGCCGTGGAGGCAGCCGCGGCCTTACGCAACGCATCGACCTGCCGTTCCTGATTGCGGATGTCATAGACCCAGGCGCCGGCGCGCGTCAGCTCCAGCTGGCGGCGCGCCACGTCGAGGTTGCCGCGCGCCACGCGCACCGCATTGGCGGCGTTGTCCATGGCGTCCTGGCTGACGGAGCGGGCGTTGAGCGCATAGGACCGCTGCAGCTTGTCGAGCTGGTCCTGCACCGTCTTCAGGCTGGCGGAACTCGCCTCGGCCTGCGCGCGCGCCACCTCCAGCGTTTCCTTGCGCGGCTGCGCCCTGAGCTGCGCGAGCTGGGCCTCGGCAGCCTCCGCCTGCGCCTGTTGCTGCGCGGCCAGCGCGCGCTGCACGGAATCCTCGATCACCAGCAAGTCCGCGCCCCGCCCCACCTCCTGCCCCTCGCGCACCGGAATACGGACTACCGTTCCCGCGACTTCGGGATACAGGTTGATATTGGCGCCGTTGTCCTGGTAGCTCTCGATGATGCCATTGGCGTAGATACCGTTCTTGTACGGATTGGCCGCTGGCTGGAACACCGGCGGCAGCGGCGGCCGCTGCTGAGCATAGAGAATGGCCGCCACCACGCCGATCAGGGCGCCCAGCGCTGAGAGGATGAACAACAGCTTGTTCTTCATCGTGCCTCTCCCCGCTCGATACCCTTGAGCTTGCCATCTTCCATATCGAGGATGCGGGTGGCCATGTCGAAGATGCGGGCATCGTGGGTGACGATCACGATGCAGCGCTTGTCGTTGAGGATATGCACCTTGACGAACTCCATGATGGCGTGGCCGGTGTCGCCGTCCAGCGAGGCCGTGGGCTCGTCGAGAATCAGGATGTCGGGCTGGCTGACAATGGCACGGGCGATGGCCACGCGCTGCTGCTCGCCGCCGCTGAGCTTGATCGGCGGCAACTGGGCGCGGTTGGCCAGCCCGACGATCTCCAGGTAGCGCTTGGCTTCGTTCAGCGCATCGTTCCAGTCGCGGCCCTTGAGAATCAGCGGGATCGCCACGTTTTCCAGCGTGGTCAGGCGCCCAAACAGGTGGAAGTCCTGGAACACGAAGCCGATCCTGGCGAGGCGGAACGCCGCCAGCGCATCGTTGTCCATCTGCCAGATACTGGTGCCGTCGATCACCACCTCGCCACCGTCCGGGCGCAGGATGCCGGAGATCACGCTCAGCAGCGTGGTCTTGCCGCTGCCGGATGGGCCTACGATAAACAGGATCTCGCCGAAGTACGCCTCGAAGGTGACCTGCCTGAGCGCATTGGTCCGGGCCTCCCCTTGGCCGAACCATTTTTCCAGCGCCTTTGCGGCAATGGCAACGCGCGGCATGCTTACCCCCGGAAGATGTCGAAGGGTTCGATGCGCAGCACCTTGCGCACGCCGATATAACCGGACACGGCAGCGATCACGATCACCATCACCAGTGCGAGGCCCAGGTTATAGAACGTGATCATGGCGGCGTAGTCGGGGATACGCAGCCGCGCCAGGCTGATCAGGATGGCGCACAGCCCAATGCCCAGGCCGTAGCCGGTCAGCGCGGTGAAAGCCGCCTGGAACACGATCATCGCTACCAGTTCGTGCCCCTTGGCGCCGATGGCCTTGAGTGCGCCGAACTTCTCCAGGTTCTCGAGGATAAAGGTGTAGAACGTCTGCCCGGAGATCGACAGGCCGACGATAAAGCTGATCACGGTCATCAGCAGGATATTGGTGCCGAGCCCAGTCTTGTATTTGTAGAAATCCGAGATGCGCTGGATGAACTGCGCCTTGGTGAGCGCGCGGTAGCCCAGCCGTTGCACCTCCTGCTGAATCCGCGTGACGTCCGCCATGGACTTGGGCTCCACGAGAATGTAGGAAATCGTGTAGCGCGTGGTCGGCAGGTACTGGATGGCGCGCTGGTAGGTCGTGTAGAGCGTGGGCACACCAAACAGGCCCGTGGTGGAGACCTGTGCAATCCCGACGATGACGCCGCGGTTATCGTTGATCTCGAATTCGGTGCCCACCGCCGGGTTCTCCAGCTTGTCGAATTCGGCATCCTTGACGACCAGGAAGGCGTTCTCGGCGTAGATGTCCTCGATCCTGCCATTGAGCACGTCAGGGCGCCCGAACAGGCTGGCGTCATCAATGCCAACCACGGTCACTGGCTGGTAGGTGCCGCTGCGCAGACGTACCAGCGCGCCGCCCGAGTAGAGCGGCACCGCAAACTTGACGCCCTCGATACTGCGCACGGCATCGAGCACGTAGTCCGGCATGCCGATGGTATTGGCCACGGTATTGACCGCCGGGTCCATGACCCAGATGCTCGCGCCGATGTTGTACACGGTCGACGACGATCGATTGAGCACGCCGGCGAACAGCGAGGTCATCTCGATCATCAGGAACACCGCGAATGTGATCCCGACCAGCAATCCGGTGAACTTGGCCCGGTCGTTGACCAGCAGCTTGTACGCGAGTTTGAGGATACCGGGCACCATGTTCTTGCTTTCTTGACCGTGTGCTGCGCAGGGGGCATCAAGGCATGCTGGTGCCGTGTACTCAGTCTAGTATCGGGCGCTTGATGGCCTTTGACGCAGATCAATCTCGCCTGCGGCGTGGCCGGTGACGCCGGAGCTGCGTGCACTCCAGTGCTAGTGCTAGTACGCGTCAAAGTTGCCATAGATCAAGGCCACCGGCAGCCATCTGGCTATATTGGGCTTGTGCAGCAGCCGGATCGCGAAACGAACCCGGCAACGCTGCACCTGCATTTAACGGGCTATCGAAAGGAGGATGCTGTGCAAATCAATATCGGTACGGTTGACCGCACGCTCAGGATCGTTGTCGGCTTGGCCCTGATCGGCCTTGCCGTCACCGGCACGATCGGCGTGTGGGGATGGATCGGCGTGATCCCGCTCCTGACAGGGCTCGTGCGCAACTGCCCCCTCTACAGCCTGCTCGGCGTCAGGACCTGCCCGGCCTCGGGCGGAAACCCCGACTGATCCGGCCGGCCTGCGCCCGTGGCCCCTGTCGGCAGGCTTGGGCGCCCGGAAGAGGTCGCGGCGCTGATTCCCTTCCTGTGCTCCGATGACGCAGCATTTGTCACCGGCGCCAATATCGCCATCAATGGCGGGCAGCACATGCAATGAACGCACCTATGCCAACCCGTGAACCTGCCGCTGCGCCCGAGGCGGAGTGTGGCTGTGCTCCCATCGAGGCTGCACCGGACCAGCTCGACGAGCAAGTGCGCTCCGCGCTGGCCTGCGCGACGCAAGGCATGTCGCTTGCCTCGTTCTGGCTGGCCGGACTGGACTGGGCGTTGCACCTGGCCGTCTCCCCTGGCAAGGTCGACACGTCCCTGGGGGAGTGGATGAGTGCAATGATTGCCGCGACCGGCGGCATGTTGCCGGGTCCGGCCACTGCGCAACCAGCGCCCGGCGCAACGGCCCCGCCGTCCGACCTGCGCTTCGCCGACCCCGCCTGGTCGCAGTGGCCTTTTCGCTTCTGGCGCGATGCCTTTCACAACAACGAGGCGCTATGGGCGTCGTTGACGCACGGGCTGCGTGGCGTATCCCGGCACCATGAGCGGATCGTGTCGTTCTGCGCGCGGCAGATGCTCGATACCTGTTCGCCCGGCAATGCCTGGTGGCTGAATCCCGTGGTCCTGCAGGCCACGGCAGCCAGCGCCGGCGGCAATTTCGTCAACGGGACCCGGCACTGGCTGCACGATATGCAGGACGTGATGGCGGACCTGACGCGCGACCCAAAGCTGCGCCGCCCGCCCACCTTCAAGGTTGGAGGGGACGTCGCCATTACGCCCGGCAAGGTGGTGTTCCGCAATGCCCTGATCGAGCTGATCCAGTACGCGCCGGCCAGCGCCGAGGTATGGCGGGAGCCAGTGCTGATCGTGCCCTCCTGGATCATGAAGTACTACATCCTGGACTTGCAGCCGCGTGACTCGATGGTGCGCTTCCTGGTCGGGCAAGGCCACACGGTCTTCATGATCTCGTGGAAGAACCCGGGTGCCGAAGCGCGCGACCTCGGGCTTGACGATTACCAGCGCCTCGGCGTGCGGGCTGCCTTGCGCGCGGTGCAGGAACGCTGCCCCGGTACGCGCATCCACGCCGCCGGCTATTGCCTGGGCGGCACGCTGCTGTCGATCTGCGCGGCGGCGCTTAGCCGCGACGACAGTGGCTTGCCACTGCAAAGCCTGACCTTGTTCGCCAGCGAGACAGATTTCACCGAGCCAGGAGAACTCGGCCTGTTTATCGACAGCAGCGCCTTGTCCACGCTGGACGCGATGATGCGCCAGCAAGGTTACCTGGACGGTCCCCAGATGGCAGCCGCCTTCCAGATGCTGCATTCGCGCGACCTCGTCTGGTCCCGCATGATGAGCGAGTACCTGCTCGGCAAGCGGTTGCGCCCGAACGATCTGGTGTCATGGAACCGGGACGTCACCCGCCTGCCCTTTCGCATGCATTCGGAGTGCCTGCACAAGCTGTTCCTCAACAACGACCTGGCAGAAGGACGCTATTGCGTGGACGGGCGTCCCGTCGCCCTGTCGGACATTGGCATGCCGATCTTCGCGGTAGGCACGGAGCATGACCATGTCTCGCCCTGGCGCTCGGTCTACAAGCTGCATCTGCTGACGTCGGCGCCGTTGACGTTCCTGCTGACCTCAGGCGGCCACAATGCTGGCATCGTGGCCGACCCTTCGCATCCCGGCCGCCGATACCGGGTGGAAACGCGCGCGGCGCAGGCCACCTATGGCAGCCCCGCACGCTACCTCTCGACTGCGCAACGGCATGAGGGATCCTGGTGGCCCTGCTGGCAGGGCTGGCTGGCGTCGCACTCCACTGGCCGGGTCCCCGCGCGCGACGCGGCGCAAGGCGCGCTCGCAGACGCACCCGGGAGCTACGTGCTGGAGGGCTAGGAGCGCGTTGCGACTCGAGCCCGCGCGCACCGCACCTACCGCGTGCGGCAGTCGGCGCATTGGTGGCGTAGGATTGCGGCGGCGCAACCTGTTCAAGGTGTGATGGCGACCTTCAGCACACCATCGCGCTGGTTAGCGAACAGCTCGTACGCCGACTCGATCTGATCGAGCTTGAACCGATGCGTGACGAGCGGTCCGAGATTCAACCTGTCGCTCTGAATGACCTGCATCAGGCGGCGCATCCGTTCCTTGCCACCGGGGCACAGCGCCGTCAGGATACGATGATCGCCAAGGCCGCTATGGAAAGCATCCTTCGGAATGCGCAGGTCGTTCGAGTAAACGCCCAGGCTTGACAGCGTGCCGCCCGGCTTGAGCACGCGCAACGCGGCCTCGAAGGTTCCTTGCGTACCCAGCGCCTCGATGGCCGCGTCTACGCCCCGGCCACCCGTCAGCTTCAGGATCTCGTCGACCACATCGACCTGATGGAAATTGATCGTGATATCCGCGCCCATGTCCTTGGCCATGCGCAGGCGCGCATCGGATGAAGGCGCCCGCCAGATAAACGAGAACATGACAAGGCAGACGCTTGCCGGGGAGCCGCCAGCGTTCAGTATCGGTCATCGCGCCCTCCGTCCTGGGTTCAGCGGTCTAACGCGAGTTACGATGCGGCGGGGGGTGCTCGGTGCAGTGGCTGTATTGGCCGTATTGGCGCCCGTGGGTAGCCCTGGAAAACAGCGAATCAGCGGATCGTCACACGCTGTTGCGGCGAGGCTTCTTTCTTGGGCAGTACCACCCGAAGGACACCGTTCTCGTAGCTGGCATCCACCTTGCTTTCGTCCACGGAACTGTCCAGGGTAAAGGCGCGTTGCATCGAGCCACTGTAGCGCTCACGCCGGATCACACGTTCGCCTTCCTTCTGCTCGGAAGACTTTTCCACCTTAGCCGAGATCATCACCGTGCCGCGGTCGACGGACACCTCGATATCTTCCTTCCTGGCGCCGGGAATCTCGGCGACCACGTTGTAGGCCTTGTCAGACTCGGTCACATCGACCTTGAACGCGAATCCTCCTTCATCGTTGCCGCGAAACGCACGCAACATGCCTTGCAGCATGTCCCCAACCGGTTCGATCGACAGTGGATCGTAAATCCTGAGATTGCTCATTGGCGCCTCCTTGGAGTGAAAGGCCCGCGCGGCATGACGAGCGGACCTCCACTTCATGGTGGCACAGCGCACCTGTCGCACCTTGTCCCAGATCAAGTGCGGCGTTGCCCCGCAGCGAGAGATCGTCTTCAGGCCCTGCGCCTCGGCCAGCAGGCGCCACGCCAGGTTGTAGAGGCGTTGGGAATCGCGGTCCACTGACACCTCCGCTGCCCGATCGGGAGCATCCTTGTCCTGTATCAACACCGATGCACCCAAGCTGGACAATGCTGGCATATCGGCATATTGGCGTTCGCGCGATGGCGCATCCGGCCTGACGCAAAGCCCGTCCCGCAGCGGGACACGGATCTGGCGCCCCCTCCCACCCGACGACCCCGAGCACGATGAGTATCCGTAACCTGGAATATCTGTTTCATCCGCGCTCGGTCGCGGTGATCGGCGCGTCCGCACGACCGCATAGCGTAGGGGCCACCGTGTTTGCCAACCTCTGTGCCGGCGGCTTCGCCGGCCCGGTGTATGCGGTGAACCCAAAGTACCGTGCGCTGGAAGGCCGGCCTTGCTATCGCGGCGTCGCCGCGCTGCCCGATGCGCCCGAACTGGCAGTGATCTGCACGCCAGCCGATACGGTGCCGGGCCTGATCGCCGAACTGGGCGAACGCGGCACCCTGGCCGCCGTGGTCCTTACCGCGGGCATGGCGCAAGCGCACGCCACGGGCACGCAATCGCAGCAGGATGCAATGCTCGGCGCCGCCAAGCCGCATCTGCTGCGCATCCTCGGCCCCAACTGCGTGGGGCTGCTCGTGCCAGGCCTGGGGTTGAACGCCAGCTTTGCGCACGCGCCACCCCTGCCCGGCAAGCTGGCCTTCGTCTCGCAGTCGGGCGCCCTGGCCACGGCGGTGCTGGACTGGGCAAGATCGCGCCAGATCGGCTTTTCTCACTTCGTCTCGCTCGGGGACAGCGCAGACGTCGACGTGGCGGACGTGCTCGACTATCTCGGCAGCGACCCGGGCACCCAGGCGATCCTGCTCTATGTGGAAGCGGTCAGGTCCGGGCGCAAGTTCATGTCAGCGGCGCGCGCGGCTGCCCGCAACAAGCCAGTGCTGATCATCAAGGCCGGCCGGGTGCCGGAAGGCGCGAAAGCGGCAACCTCGCATACCGGTGCGCTGGCAGGCGCTGACGATATCTACGACGCGGCGATCCGCCGGGCCGGCATGTTGCGCGTGGACACCACCGAGGACATGTTCGACGCAGTGGAAACGCTCGCGCGAGCGCGTCCGCTCGCCGGCGCTCGCCTGGCGATCATGACCAACGGCGGCGGCGCTGGCGTCATGGCCACCGATGCCTTGATTCTTGGCGGCGGCCAGTTGGCCACCCTGGCAAACGCCACGCTGAAGCTGCTGGACGCGGTCTTGCCACCAACCTGGTCGCACGCGAACCCCGTCGACATCGTTGGGGACGCTCCCGTCGAACGTTACGTCGACACCTTGAAGCGACTTGCGGCGGACCCCGGCAGCGATGCGATCCTGATGATCCACGCTCCCACGGCGATCGTGCCAAGCAGCGACATCGCCATTGCCCTCATCGGCGCCATCACGCCAACTGCGCCGGCCACACCGTCGACGGTATCGCGCCCCGTCTTCACAAGCTGGCTCGGCGGCGACTCGGTGACCCGTGCCCGCCAGATCTGCCGGCACGCGGGCCTTCCCACCTACGACACGCCGGAACAGGCCGTGCGCGGCTTCCTGCAGGCCGTGGCCTACCGCCACAACCAGGAGCTGCTGATGCAGACGCCGCCATCGGTTCCGACCGGCGCCGAGCCTGACAGCGAACGGGCGCGACAGTGCATCCGCGACGCGCTCGCCACCGGCCGTTCGATGCTGACTGAGCCCGAAGCCCGCACGGTCCTGACCGCCTATGGCATCCCCGTGGTGGAAACTCGGACCGCTGCCGATATCGGTGCCGCCGTCGCCGCCGCCGAATGCATCGGTTTTCCGGTTGTCGTCAAGATTCTGTCGCGCGACATTACGCACAAGTCCGATGTTGATGGCGTGGCGCTGGACCTGCAGTCTGCCGGCCAGGTGCGGCAGGCCCTGGAGAGCATGGAAGCCCGCATTCGCAGCGAGCGGCCCGGGGCGCGCCTGGATGGCTTCACGGTACAGCGCATGATCCGCCGGCCAGGTGCTTTTGAATTGATCCTGGGCGCCACCACCGATCCTGTGTTCGGCCCCGTGGTGCTGTTTGGACACGGCGGTACCGCCGCCGAGTGCATTGCCGACCGTGCCATCGCCCTGCCGCCGCTGAATGTCAACCTGGCAAGGGATCTTGTCGCCCGCACGCGCGTTGCGAAGCTGCTTGCAGGCTATCGGGACCAGCCGCCGATCTGCCATGACGCCCTGTACCAGGTCCTGATCCAGCTGTCGCAACTGCTATGCGACCTGCCGGAAATCACCGAACTCGATATCAATCCGCTGCTGGCCGACAGCGCGGGCGTGCTGGCCCTGGACACGCGCATCGGCGTGGCGACGGCTACGCAGCCAGGCGCAGCCCGCCTTGCCATCCGCCCCTATCCCAAGGAACTGGAGGAGACCGTGGCGTGGCACGGTGCACCGTTGCGATTGCGCCCGGTGCATCCCGAAGACGAACCCGCCTACCAGGCCTTCTTTGCGGCCATGACCCCAGAGGATATCCGCATGCGCTTCTTCTGCATGATCCGCCAACCGCCGCACAGCCAGCTCGCACGCATGACCCAGATCGATTACGCCCGCGAGATGGCATTCGTCGCCGTCGGAGCGGCGACCGGCGGGCAGCCGGCCATCCTGGGCGAAGTGCGGGCCGTGGCCGACCCCGACAACCTGCGCGCCGAGTTCGCCGTAGCGGTGCGATCCGATTGCAAGCGCCAGGGCATCGGCAGCCTGCTGCTGGGCAAAATGGTGGCCTACTGCCGCGCACGCGGCACGCGGGAGCTGGTCGGCACCACGCTGGCAACCAACAGGGCGATGCTCAGGCTCGCCGAAAGCAGCGGTATCCACGTTCTGCGCACTGGCCAGCCTGCGAGCGACGGCGTGGAACTCCGCCTCTTGCTGACGGGGTCGGACTCAGGCGATGGGCCATGACATCGCATTGGCCGAAAAGATCAAAGATCAAAAACACCGACTCCAAGAACGCCCCCCTACTCCCTTCCCGCCAAACGTCCCTCCCCGTGCTGCCCCGAATCCCCCTCCAGGCAAGCCACCACTTCCTCATCCTCAACCTGCGGAAACTCCCGGTAATGCTCACCGACGGCGGAAAAATTGGCCGGCGACCGCAGGCAGACCACCTCATCCGCGTAACGCCGCACCTCGGCGAGCGAAGCCGGCGCGGCCACGGGCACAGCACACACCAGCCGGGCAGGATGCTGCTGCCGCAAGGCATGCAATGCGGCAATCATGGTGGCACCCGTGGCAAGCCCATCGTCCACCACGATCACCGTGCGCCCTTCCAGCGCACGCGCGGAGCGCCCCGGCGTGTATTGCTTCCGGCGGCGGCGCAGTAATGCAAGCTGTTCGTTGCGCTCCTGGTTGAGATAGCTGGAGTCGGCGCCAACTCGTGCCGCGTAGGGCGTCACGTAGACCCAGCCGCTTTCATCGACCGCGCCGACCGCCATCTCGCGGTCGAATGGCGCCCCTAGCTTCCTGACCAGGACCACGTCCAGTTCGCCGCCGAGCCGCTCGGCGAGTATCTTGCCCATCGGCACGCCGCCCCGTGGAATGGCCAGCACAAGGGGATGGGCGTCGCCGTACCCGGCGAGCGCTTCGGCCAGCCGCTCGGCGGCCTCGTTCCTGTCCTGGAAAGTCATGACATTACCTCTTGCCTCTTACCGGCAAGGGGCTCTGGCTAGCCACCGAGCGGGCTTGCGGCCCTCAAGCGCGGTACCAATGAACATACAGGGTCTCATCGGCGTCGGGATAGTCGATTTCCAGCTTGCCCCGATACGCATGATGCACGGCAGAGCCGATATCGCGTGCCAGGTGAAAGCCCGTGGTCGTGATGGTGATGCGGTCCTCCTGAACCAGCGTCTCCATGATGCGCTCCATGGGATGACTCTCTCTCATCAGGGCTTCCCGGTGCCGCACTAGCCCGAGCATCTCATCCCGGTGCTCCTGCTGGAACGCCCCATCCAGCGTCAACTGCGCCGCGGGCACATGGTCGGCAATGCGGTGGCAGGCCGGGCACATCAGCGCCTTGGCGCCGGGCGGCACGGCCCGCCATTGCCAACGTCCTTTCAGGTAGACCGCGTGGCAAGCGGGACAGGAAGCGATGGCAGGCGCCTTCTCCGGCTGCTTGTAGGCATCGTGGATGGGATCCTGGGGAAGCCGGTCCCAACGGGCCGGCCTGACCTGGCTCGAACGCTCACGGACTTTCATGTCTGGCTCCTGAAATCGTATCGGGCAGCGCCCACGCGGCCTGCCTGCTGTTTCGCGGACTCACCTGGCGAGCCCGCCCACGGGAACGCCCGCGCATGCTCATCGCATGCCGCTCGGCGCCCCGAACATGTGCTCGTGCTTGCGCTGGCACGGGGTGCAGCGTTTGGCCGTGGGATACGCTTGCAGCCGCGGATAAGGAATGGGCTCGCCGCAGTCCAGGCACACGCCGTAGCTGAGCCCGGTGATCCGCTTTCGTGCCACCGCTATGTCGGCAAGTTCCATGCGGTAGTGTTCCGCCACGGCATCGTCCATGCGCTCCTCGGTGTCATGCTCGGCGAGATCCGCGTCGTCGCTCGGTTCGCGCTCGGCGGACACGGTACGGGAAACGGCTGCGGCGTCCATCTGGCCACGGATTCTCTGCTCTCTGCTGTCCAGCAAGGTGACGAGGCTGGAGAGCTGCTCTTTCGTTAAATCGGACATCGTTGACTCCCGGGCGCGGCAAGGTGGATCCACATCCATGATGCGATGACATCGGGCAGGCCGCTTGCGCCAGATCAAGTGATGGGCCGTTGGCACGAAGCGCCTGCGGCGTGGCGCGCTGAACCCTGGTTCCGCTTCAAGCTTCAATATAGGTGGGTGGCTGGCGGTTAGCTTGATGCGCGTCAATCTCACTTCCGGCGATGCACAGAGCCAGCCGCAGCGATGGTGCGCGCGGGCGCGGATATCGCGGCGGCGCTATGCGGGCAGTTAATGTGACTAGTGTGACATCAGGACCGGCACCGTCATGGTGTCCAGCAAAGCCCTGGTGACGCCACCCAGTACCAACTCGCGCAGGCGGCCGCGCCCGTAGGCGCCCATCACCACCACATCGGCGCCAAAATCCGCCGCGCGCGAGAGCAAGGTTTCGCCGATGGCGATGTCCGATCCTTCCTGGCAGTGTTCGAGCTCTGCTTGGACGCCATGGCTTGCCAGCGCAGCCATGGCATGGCCCGGCAGGCTCGCATCGGGCCGCGCGCCAGTACCTTGCGCGCAAAGCACCTTGGCCTGCCCGCCGCAGATCAGGGGCATGGCGTCGTGCAAGGCGCGCGTGGCCTCGCGTCCGCCGTTCCAAGCCACCATGACACGTGCGCCGGGTGCGGCGAACTGCCCGGCGAATGGAATGACAAGGACCGGCCTGCCGCCGTCGAGGATGAGGGTTTCCAGGAACTGGGTCGCCACAAAGCTGTCCGGGTCGCCCGGATCGTATTGCCCGGCAACGACAAGGTCGGCCTCGCGCACTTCGCGCAGCGCCATCATCAACGGATCGCCATCCACTGCCCGCCACTCGGTTTCGATCCCCAGGTCCTGCGTTGCCACCAGGAAGCGCCGGTGCACCTCCTCGCGCGCCTCGCTGCGCCGCTGGCGGTCCTCGTCGATATAGGCCGCGGCGCCCTCCATCAGGTAAAACCAGGCGACGTCCGGCATAAAGCCGGCAAACAGCCCGATCAGCCGGGCATGGCGGGCCACGGCGAGCCGGGCAGCGATTTCAAGCCGGTCCAGCGCGCGTGGGCTGGTGTCCAGGTGGACCATGATGCTGGCATATTCCATAGCATTCCTGTGCGGTTTGGGTTTGGGAACCTGAATCCAGTCTAGGAAGCGCTTGGACGTGGCTATTGACTCAGGTCAAGCCCGATACCTTCTGCACCTTCTGCACTGGTGCCGATTTCGGTAGCCTCCTGAGAATATGACGCACCTCTGTAAGCGAATGTATCCAAGATTGCGATGCGTAGCGATCCAGCGGAGAGTGCCTGAACCCCATGGCGCAGCGAACAGGCTCCGCCAACTCACCATCTAGCTGCGGTGCGCTCAATAGATCGCCAGAACAGCAGCACGGACAACGCGCCTGCAAAACCCTTCATCAAGAGCGCGCTTTTTCATACAAGCTCCGCCCCGTCGCTGGAGACGATGATGTTAAGTCCTCATGAATATGCAGCACTAATGCTTATCCTGGACTCTCAGGGGCCTCACGAGTTGAACCCCGATGATCTCCACGCGTTAGTGAAGCGGCAACTCGTCCGATTAGAGCAGCTATCCCCTAATCGATGCCGTCTGCATCTCACTGACCAGGGTCGCCACGTTCTCGAAGCCATCGGGAAAAGGCATTGGTCGGTACGCTGACTCGGCCGTACCTCAACCGCCGTGCGGTTCGGGGCGAATTGGCGCCTATGCCCCACGGTCGCGGAGTCCACCATCAGCGAAATGCGCAAGAAACGCTGCCATCGGCGTGGTGCAGTTCAGCCTTCGCTTCCCGCGAAGTCAACCAACACAGATTCGAACCCTCATCGGTGAGGAAAAACATGACCAAGAACGAGCGGATTCGCACCTTGCGGGTTACTACGGCACTGGCGGCAGGCCTGCTATGCGCAGCTACCTTTGCCCAGGCGCCTGGGGCCCCTCCTGATCGCAGCAATGCTGCGGTACCTTCCGGCATGACACAGATCGAGCCACCGAAGGATCCGCTGGTCCAGCGCCGCGATGCCAACAAGCAAGCATCGGACCAATACAAAGCCAAGAAGAAGGCCGCGAAGACCGAATACAACCAGAGCGTGAAGTCCGCCAAGCAGGACAAGAGCGTTGAGAAGAAGGCGAACGACGCGAAAATGAAGCAGGAAATGTCCAGTACGCCTGCCGACGCGCAGAAAAACTAAGCCCACACCGCAGCTTCCCTGGCTAGGTAAAACCGGTACACCCGCCGCTACCTCCAGGGAAGTGGTGCGTTCCTCGCACCTGATCTTGCGTCTCGTGATCGCTGACGTGGCAACATGAGGATGCGTCTGTCATCCTGCGGCCTGCTGACGTTGATACTCTTTGAATTTCATCTGCATATACGCCGGGCGCTCAATTTCATGCAGTTGCCGGGGATATTGCTCCGTGGCATTGAACCAGCTGGTCAGGCGTTGCTCGAGCTGCTTTCCCGGCGGACTTGACAGCGCACTCAGGTACGCGTCGATGGCCAAGTAGTAGCGCATGGTATTGCGCTCTATCAAGCCGCGGATACCTCCCACATATTTGCTGTTTCCAGCGGAAGCCACCTTGCCGATAGCTGTGAAGCCTACCTTGCCGCTACCGATGGTAGCCAGATAGGTGCTCATTGCAACGCGCCCGGCCAGTCCGTAGCTATAGGAATAGGTGAGATGCAAGAAAGTCCGATTCCCTTCAACGGGTACCGCCTCGAGCACAATCAGGTAGTCCTTGGTACTTAGCGGCCCGTTGTCAGCCCTAAGCTCTACCCGGAAGTACTCCGTAGTGGGGCTGGGTATCGCTCGGTAATTGAATTGCAAGCGGTAGGTGTCCACAAGCTTTTGCTCGACTTTCTTGCCTAGGTTCACCTCAAGTATGGTTCCGTTTCCTCCGATCGCAGCATGGCAGTACTTGATGTTAAGGTGCAATATCAGCACATCACACCAGTTGGCCGGCGCCTCAGGGCCACTATGCAGCGCCCCATCGACTACCGCGAACGGGTGATCCAACACGCTGTAGATCTCGCCTTTAAGCATAGAGGCCGACTCGATCGATTCCAGGTACAGCCTGCGTTGGAACGGACTGTGGTTGAGTTGTTGTACTGAACTCTCGTATCGGTCATGCAAGCTTGCAGCATTGTCCGCCGCCCGCGCGACTGACACATGGAATAGAAGGCACATCGTCAAGATTGCGATATGGTAGGCCTTGACTTGCGCGAACCTGTGTCGGCCGCGCTCCTGGCAAGTGCTCTCATTCATGAGTTCTCACGTCCCATATTGTTGGTGGCCAGTCACATCGGCGATAATCGCTGCGCACCGGCATGACAAAATATCGAACGGTCGTGCCTGTATCACGTAACCAATCTGGAGGACGCCATGCGTGACATCATCGACGGCTTTCTGCGCTTTCAGCGCGACGTCTATCCTCAACGAATCGAGCTTTTCAAGCAACTCGCAACGACACAGAATCCCAAGGCGCTGTTCGTCACCTGCTCGGACAGTCGCGTCGTGCCCGAGCTCCTCACCCAGCGTGAGCCGGGAGAACTGTTCGTCATTCGCAATGCCGGAAACATCGTGCCGTCCTACGGTCCGGAACCTGGTGGCGTTTCGGCCACCGTCGAGTATGCGGTCGCGGTCCTGGGCGTGCAGGACATCGTGATCTGCGGGCACTCCGACTGTGGCGCGATGGGCGCGATCTCGCGTTGCACTTGTCTTGATCACCTGCCGGCAGTCGCGAGCTGGTTGCGTCACGCGGATGCTGCAAAAGCAATCAACGCGGCGCATCAGTTCGATACCCCTCGCGCTAAGCTCGACGGTCTCGTCAGAGAAAACGTGATCGCGCAATTGGCCAATCTACGCACCCATCCGTCTGTGGCACTTGCGCTCGAACAGGGGCGCATGAGTCTGCACGGATGGGTTTACGACATCGAGGAGGGTAGCATTGATGCCCTCGACGGCCCGACACGACGATTCGTACCGCTTGCCGACTCGCCGACCACTGTGGCTGTGGCTTCGCGCAATCGCGGACAGGTGTGAGAGAAGCTGGCGGCGACTCGATGTAACAGGGACCCGCTTGACCAGGTGCCTGCGCCTGCAACGGCAGGACGGGGCCCTCGGGGTCGCCTCAGGCTGGCCCCGGCTTGAACTTGGTTTTCGTCGCTGGCACCCGGCGCCTGGGCGACACGCTAAGCGATTGATTTAAAATTGAAAGTGGCCATGGTGCCGACCAGGTGGTATTTGTCACATGCGCCGGAGCGCACAAGGTCGAATCATGGCGTAACACTGCCACCAGCTCCAGACGGGTTCCGCTGACTTTGCCAACGTCTCGTCGAGGTCTTCTTGCATCGCCGGCGGCCGTAGCCGCCTTGCCGCGACTTAGGACTTGAGCCAGGTAATCAGCTCTTCGCTGATGAAGCGTATGTTCAACTCGTCGTCCGACAGGGCCACGAAAGCACGCAAATTGTCGATGCCAACAAATCCCGTGTTATCGAACTCGTCGCCCAGCTGCTCGAGGAAGGGGAAGCCGCCACCCTGGTTTGACACGCCGATGAAGAGGAAATAAACCTCGTCCCTGCGTTCCTGAGATGCACGCAGCACATCCAGCGTGCGGCCCCTGTCCGAGTTTTCGCCGTCAGTGATGACAATCACCAGGCTGCGGCGCTTCTGACCGGACTGCACTACCTTGTCCTTCTTTCCGAAGAAGCGGCCGATGACGCTCGCCCTCTCAACGATTTGCGTCCAGCCGAAATGCGCCAGCATGCGCTCGAGCACGTAGGAGTAGTCCGTGCCGCCGTTCCAGCCGCTGACCTTGCCGATAATGTGCTTCTTCACGAAGCCCTGGTAGTTGTCGGCGTTGATGGGGCACACATCTTCGACGTGTGACGCGCCGTTAGAGAAGGTAAAACAGTCGACCTTCTTGTCCGGGTCGAAGGCAAGGCCCCAGGGAATCAGGCGCGTGAGCAGGTCATTGGTCACGCCGTCACGATGTTCGTCCTCGAACGAGCCCGACACATCGATTGCGAAGCCTACTTCAAGCTCTGGCGGCTTCACCACGCCAGCCTTCTGGAGATTGAGCACCAGAGCCTGGGTTGCCTTTTCGAGGTTCACTACGAGAGCCATGCTTTCTTCCTTTCAAGAAATTGAGTCAGGTCACTGAGCTTTTCCAGCACCAGGTACCGTTGTGTTTCGTTCGGTTTGTCGGTCAGCGTGGCGAGTTGCCCATACATCGCGGGCAACTTGACCAGCACGCCGTCCTGCACCAGGAGCACCAGTTCCTTGAACCTCGTCTCATCCTGGCGCAACGAGAGAATATTTTCCTGCGCCATGGCTTGCGATGTGGCGAGGGCCATCAGCCGTGACTGCAGCAGCAGTGCCTCATCCGTGCGTAGCCCCTCCAGCAGGTACTCGCCGGCGAGGAAGACCCCTTCCAACTCGTCCTGGGCGGCCACGTTGCGTGCGACCAGTTCCGCGAACGAAGACAGCAACGCCATCACCGTTTTCCCGTCGGTCGAAAGCCGAGCCTCGAGCTGGCGAATCTCCGCCTCGTTTCGCATCCAGACTGCGTTCGCTGACTTTTTCAGGAAGCCGCCTGCCATTGCATCCACTATCTCAGCCAGCAGCCTGTGCAAGCGGGTCATCAGCGCAGCAACCTGTCTCGGAGCAGTCGCCTCAAGCAGCTGAAGCCGGTCCTTGATGATTGCGTTGACGTTCTCCTGCGCGGCCACCCCGAAGGCCAGCCAGTCCGCCGACCCCATGCTGTCGGCCGCAACCCCTGCCAGTACCGCGCGCGCCTGAGCGATACACCCAGGCTCCGCGCCAGGAAAGCGGCGCACCAGGTCCTCTGGCGTTACCGAGACCAAGCGACGGAGACTACCGGCCATCGCCGAAGGATGAACCGGTGCAGCAGCCTCCGGCATCCGTTCGACAATGACGGCTGACACGGCAGTAGGCGCCAGCGAAGATGCGGCCGTGGCCGGCGCGCTCTGGCCCGCGCTCTGGCCATTCGAGGGCAGTGCGGTCGGCCGGACGACGGTCGGCGAGGGGACCTTCGCAGGCACGCCGACGCCGGGCAGCGCGGCGGGCTGGATAACGGTCACTTGAGGACGCGTCTGGAGGCCGCCATCCACGGCAGGCGTTGCCGGTGCGCCAACTGCGTCACCGCCAATCACCGTGACTTTGTGCGTCATGATGGAGAGCCTCCGGTCGACTGCTTAGGAGAAGTGGCCCAGCACGCCGTTGAAGTCAGTATTGAAGCCCACGCCAACGCCGATGAACGAGGCACCGTTGCCGTCCACCACGATGGAGCCCATCTGCACGCCGACGAAGGCGCCGAACTGGCTGGACAGGCCTACATCGAGCTGGGGCTGCCCCGCACTATTCTCGATAATGACACGCGCGTTCTCGACGTGCTTGAAAGTCTTGCCGGACGCCTGCGGGTGAATCATCGCGAGCAGCGGGATCTCGAGATGGCCGGCCGCCGGCATCGTGAGCAGGCGCGGCTTGACGGTGACATACTCGTCGTCGCCTGCCAGGCTGCCGTCGCGCGCATCCGGACTATGAACCAGCGCGCCGCCATGCACCGAGAACGTCTTGTCCGCGGCCAGTGGAAGCGTGCCGGCCTTCACGCCACCTTCTAGCACGCGCTCGACGTTGTACGTGGACAGGATGTCGCCGAGGCTCGACGCTTTCGCGCCGCTGCCAGTGTTGACGGTTACCAGCGCGTGCAGGTCGAGGTCGGTATTGCCGTCCCACGACAGGCGAACCTTGAACTCCTCGCCCTTGTTCAGGTTCAGGGAAAGCTTCGGTGCGGCTTCGCCCGGCTTCGACAGATTCAGTACCAGATTGCTCATGCTATCTTTTCTTTGCGTTAGAAGGTTTGCGGTGCGACCGTCGCCGCGGGGTTGAGTTGACTACCGAGGTTCAGCAGTTCCTGCCGTACTTGCGACATTGTGCTGCGGGCTTCCTCGAACTTCGCCTGATTCGTGGCGCGAGCGGCCTGAACGATGGACTGCAGCGCCTGCGTATCGGCGACGACGCGTTTCAGGTTATTGGCCTGATCGAGGCGATTGTTACCTGGGGCCGTAGCGGCGGTAGCCACTACGTTCTGCATCAGCCTGGAGCGCACCTCCTGAAGGTTCTTGTCCAGGTTTGCGCCGGACTGGCCGAGACGCTGGACGTTCTGCACCATTTGCGCGCCGTGAATCGTCAGTAGCGTCATGCGGATGCTTGCGAAGCGGTCCCCCATCGTGACGATGAGTTCTTGCAGCGTCGATACGCCTGCGTTCTGCAGTTGGCGAATCACCAGCTGTTCAGCCGGCAGCTTGGTCATCATGGCTTCACGGGCCAGGGCAACCGATTCGAGCGCCTGCAGCTTGTCTTGTATCTCCTGCTGCAGGGATATGTCCTGCCCTGCAGCCGCCAGGAGAGCCGGTGCTTCGGCTTGCGCCTTCTTCAAGGCGTTGTGCAAGAAGGCCGTTTCTTGCGCGAATGCGACGAAACTCTTGCGGTATTCCGCCTTCTGCGCATCCATCACTTGCAGGTCGTCGTTGAGCCTGTTCATTTCGATACGGAGCTTGTTCTCCATACCGTTGACCTCGTCGCTCAAGGTCTTCGACTTGAGCTTGGCGATGCGTGCGAGGTCCTCGTAGACCTTGTCCATCGCGCGCTGCATCGCCTTCTTGCTGAACAGGCCGATGATTCGGTCCTTGATGCCCGGTTTGGCGTTCAGGATGGCGTCGGCCAACTCACCAAGCTTCTCCTTCGCCACCGCGTCGTTGAGCGCGTCCACCAACTTGAACAGTTGCGGGTTATCCGCCTTGTTGATGCGGGCGAGGAAGCCGTCGAGCACCCGATTAAGGTTCAGCGTGGGCTCGGCCCCGAGCGTGGCGATTTGAGATTGGGGCATGGCGGCGAAGTTGAATGCCGCCACGCGGTTCTCGATGTTGGCCAGCTGAGCGGGCTCGAGCTTGACCGGGAAATTCATGGGCAGCGCCACGCCGGGCGCCGGCTCCATGTTGGGGTTCAGCGCGGTGTCGTGCACCGCAGTGATGGCAGTCGGTTGCATTGATTGTTCCTTACGCAGTCGCGGCGGCCTTATACTCGTCCGCTAAGCTGCTGGTTGCCAAGGTGCACCGCATTAGTACGGCGTTTTTAGCCCATTTACCGAATGGACAAACTGTTGCCTTGGGCGGTAGGACTTAAGTCCTGGTTCAAACCGGCGTAATTCTTACTACAAACGAGACCTATATGTCCAGCGGCGCAATCGATCTTGGCAAGTCCATGCTCGTGGCGAGCTCGCTCAATCTATGGGAGATCGTGCGCTGCTGCGTTGCTGGGCTGGTGCTCAAATGGTATTCCGCCATGGCGGCTAGTTCCTCGTCGGAAAGGTGGTCCATTGACTTGAGGGTGGAATGCTTCGATAAGTGCAAGTGAAAAGCTGGGATCAGTGTCGGCAGCTACCTTCTGGTAGGCGGCCCCCAACTTCCTGCTTTGGGCGCGCTCTGCGGAGCGCCCTTTTCTATTTTGGCCTGGCGTTACGACACGCCCAGATAGGCGCCGATCGCCTTTGCCACGCCGCCCGCTAGCGCCTCCACGCCCACGCCGGCGGCGCCTCCGACGGCCTTGCCCGCCAGTCTGCCCATCCACGACTGCGGAGGGGCAAGCGAAGTCCGTGCGCTGGCGGATTTGGTTGAAGGAGGAGCCCGAGTTCGTCATCGTGCCGCAGGCGGAATGGAATGACTGGCTAACGTGCCGGGATCCCGAGCGGGCGCGCAGCTTCATGCGGCCCTACCCGCCCGAGTTCACGGATGCCGAGCCGGCGCCGCGTGCGCCGAGAGCGAAGGCTGCCGAGTAGCCTGCCCCCCTCGCAATACGGAATATGCGCGGCGAAATTTCCACACGTTAATGTGCCCCTCACTATAGGGGCATGCTACCGCCTTAATGTATGAGACATTTAGGTAAGGCGGTTCCAAGGGCTGCCTAATATCGAATCACGTCCGCAGATCTGCGGACTTTTTTTGGTGTGCCTCGCAAGAGGACACTTAGATGCCTTCAGCCGATGCCGAACAAAGGGAAGGAAAAAGGGAAAAATGTTCAAATTTAACGCCCCTCGTATTGCCATACTGGCTTCCTTGGCTGGCAAGCGTGGCCAGCATCATGACCGCTCCAGCGGCAATGCGAAACAACTTCGTGACTGTGCCTTGCGCGTTACGGTTCATGCCCCGGATTCTAAACGAACACTCCAAGGCCGCCCGCCTCGTGCACACCTCGCACGGTGTGGGCGCGCTCGACGGCGTGCTCGGCTTGCTTGCGGCATTCCATGTCTGAACCTGAGTGGCCGGATATTTCAGACGACTACCCTCACTCTCGATATCGACGCTTCGATATCAACGCATCAAAACCAGCTTCAACATCAACAAAACGTTACAAAGCACTCCCTGCCCCTTCGTCATCGCAGCCCGGTTCCGCGGCGTTACTGAATCATGCGCGGCCAATCCTGCCGGGCATCAACAAGGAAGGGAGCTCACGGTGTTGACTAGAAAACTGATCGGAAGTGTGGCAATCGCCGTTCTGGCGGCAGGCATGGCTGGTGGCGCAATGGCAAACGATACCCACTGGCAGAAGAATCACCCGCGTCGCGAGCAGGTCAACGGGCGTCTTGCCAACCAGAATGCTCGTATCCACCAAGAGGTCAAAGAAGGTGAAATATCCCGCGGCCAGGCAGCCACGCTGCACAGAGAAGATCACCAGATCCGCGCCGAAGAACGCACCATGGCAAGCCATGACGGAAGCCACATTACCCGTGCCGACCAGCGCGCCCTTAACCAGCAGGAAAACGCAGTGAGCAGGCAGATTGGCCGTTGATTGATCGCTAAGGATTCGCGTTCTGGTATCACTGTTTGCCAGGCAGCAATCAAGAAGCAAGCCGACGACCCAGTCGGCGTAGCCCGCCGCTCGGCGGGCTTTTTTTAGGTTCTGTCGCAGTAAGAGACCATTTGATGTGCGACACGTGTCGGCGTCCGGCGAGCGTTAAGCGGCATGCTGCAGGGATGGCAGAGCGCGTCTCCTCGCACAGCCGCGTGGGAAGACGCTCCTGTCCCACATAGCGAAACTCCAGGCCGGCGGCTGGCAACTGCGAATAACATGCCCTCGAGCAACGACCTACACCGACTAGGGACAACGCTTCCGAATCTTGCTCAATGGCTTTATTACATCTCGCGTGCGCAGAGCGCGCCAAACGGGGGATAAGAGGCGACACGATGAAGGCATTCTTCTCTTTGGCGCTCCCCGTGCTATTTCTGCGCAGAGTTCCACAGCGAAGCCGCGCGGAACTCTGCGCGCTGCGCGTTCATGTCCGAGCCGTGCGCGGGCGATTCAGCCTTACCTGCTAGGGGCCGGCTCGGCGCGCATTAAGGAGACATGCGGTATAGGGCGCAATCAAGCCTAGACAATCCTTAACGGCCGGTGTTGCCTAACTGAGCAGTCACCCTCACTTCTCCCCAAGGCGGCCGGCGGTCTCAGGAACGATCGCCGCACCGGCCAGGTAAATGGCTGTGACCACCGCGACGAAGATCCCCAGCACTTTTGGCAGGTCGGCGGGGGTGCTGGCGCACAGCGACGCAAACGTCGGCATCATGCCGCCGATGGCAAAGCCGATATTCCATGACAGGCCAGTTCCCGTAGCACGGATGCTGGTGGGAAACCGTTCGTTCAGGAAAATGAGGATCGGGGCGAAGCCGGTGCTGCCCAGCATCGCCAGCGCCACGGCATACATGCCAAGCGTGGTGGTGTCCGGCGCTGCGGGCATCCGTTGGTAGATCAACGGCAGCAGCACCACGTTCAAGGCGCCGATCAGCAGGAAGGCTCGCTTGCGACCAATCAGCGTGCTGAGGTGACCGGCAATTATCGATGCCACGATAACGCCAACGCTGCTGGCCATCAGGATGGCCGCGGATGCGCCCGCCGGTGCCTTTACCACGATCTTGAGGAAGGTCGGCAGATAGCCGGAGGTCAGGTAGTAGGCGCTGCCACCGCCCACGGTGAGCAGGATGTTGACGAAGAGGACGCCACGGTACTGGCGGGAGAAGATCACGCGCAGCGGGTTCTCAACCGGCGCGGCATGCCCCTTGGCCGCCTGCAACTGCTTCCACAGCGGAGACTCCTCCAGCGAGTTGAAGATGAACAGGCCGAGCACCGAGCTGATGATGCCAGAGAAGAACATGCAGCGCCAACCCCAGGCGTCGAACGATTCCCCCGGAAACAGCGCGGTCATCGCCATGTAAGTAATGGAAGCCAGCAGTGCCCCGATACCCGCGCCACCGCCACCGACCAGCCCGGAGACGGCACCGCGCCAGGACGGGGGCACCGATTCGGTACCGATGGTGTGGGTGGATGCCACCACGCCACCCACGAAGATGCCCTGCACCAGCCGCAGCAGGATAAACAAGGCTGGCGCAAGCAGCCCCACCTGACCCACCGTAGGCAGCAGGCCGAACGCCGCCGTGGACAAGCCAACGCCAGTGACGGCAACAACCATCGCCCCCTTGCGGCCGTGGCGGTCGGCATAAGAGCCGAAGATCGCCGAGCCGAGCGGCCGCATCAGCAGCGTCACGGCAAACGACGCATACACCGCCGCCAGCGACAGCATGGCGTGCTCCGACGGGAAAAACAGCCTGCCGATCACGGGCGCCACGAACAGCAGGATGAACAGGTCGAACAGGTCCAGCGCCCATCCCATGCACGACGCCGTCACGGCACCAAACACCTGGCGATTGCTCGCCGCTGGCAGCGCCTCGCTGATCGTCTCTGTACGCTTCTTTGCTACGGCTTCCATTGTTGTCTCCTTTGATTTGGATCTCTGCCTGGATCATTACGGCAGGGTTGGCGCGCGGGCGGTGCCTTGCCGCCAGGCAAGCGCTCCCCCCGCGATGCGTCCAGTTCGTCGAGGCCTCGCGTTTTGCCACGGTGCTGCCGCGCATCGTGGTGCAACGCGCGGTGGACCAGGGCCGGCTGCGCATGTACCCCATCCTGGCGCCGCGCATCGTGCGCCACCTGGTGTGCGTGAGCCATCCGCAGCGTCCGCTCAGCACGGCAGCCGTTGCGCTGATCGCGATCGTGGCCGCGGAGATCCGCAGGGTGTCAGGCACCGCCAGTTGATCCGGGTGCGGCGGCCCTGGCTACCCCTGCCCTTGCATCGGGCTTCGCACCTCGCGCGGCACATCGCTGCGCGTGCCGAACAGCGTGTCGCAGATCGGGAAGGTCAGGTTGAAGTTCTGGGTGGCCATCAGCTCAGGATCGTGATGCGTGACGTGCAGGCGCCGCACGGTCCCCACGAACGGCATCCGATCCAGCAGCGGGCTATCCGTGATGTGCGACAGCGTATGCAGGCCCTCGTACATCAGGTAGTACGCCGCCATCGTCATCAGCGCGATATAGCCCGCGTTCTTCGAGAACGCCACGCCGATCACCAGCGCGAACGGCACAGCCGCCAGCACGAAGGCTACCGGCGCAAAGGGTGGAAACAACAAGGCGCGCCAGTGCTTCTGGCCTTTGTACTCAAGCGTCAGATGTGTGAAGAAGCGATGATGCACAGCGCAATGCCGTTTATAGATCGCACTGAACAAGCGCGTCGGTCGATGCAATATATAGCGGTGCGCGGCCCACTCGGCCCAGTTCCCGAGCAAGAAGATTGGCACGATCGCGAGCCACTGCGCCAGCGTCGGTGCTTGCAGTTTCATCGCGCACCAGGCAATCACCCCGCCGGTGAATAGCAGCGTGAAGGCCAGATGCAATTCGCCGCGATACCACGCAGGGGTGGCGGCGACATATTCGTCGCGGAAGCGGTAAGAGCGTTCTCGGATTTCGTCATCGTATTTCATCGTTATCTCTTCGTTCCAGCCGCCGGTGGCGCGCCATCGTGCAGCTTCGTTCTTCAGCGTGGATTTGAGCTTCGGTCTTCAACTCGGACGGGCAACTTCGCTCGATGCCGGCCGGACCGCGCGGCGCTCGGCTTGCATGGTGTCGGCAATCTTTTCCGCGAGCATGATGGTGGGGATGTTGGTATTGGCCGTCGGCAGCCGCGGCATCAGAGAGGCGTCAATAACGCGCAGCCTGCCAACATCGTGAACGCGGCCCGCCGCATCCGTCACCGCGCTCCGGTCCGCATGCGCGCCCATCCGGCAAGTGCCGCTGGCATGCCAGACCCCGAAGACACTCTGGCGCACGAAGCCCTCCAGCGCGGACTCATCCTCCAGCAGGCTGGCCAGGTTTGCCCCGCCCGTGACAAAGCGCGCGATCAGGCTTCTGCGCAGCGGCCCCGAGACATCAAGCAGTGCCCCCAGCAACTCTGTGAGCAACGCATTGCCGCGGCTCACGCGGCTCAGCGCCTTGACGCGCGGCGAAAACGTAGCGGGGAAGAAATCACCCGGATGCTGATGCAAGGCCGACGCACCCACGATCTGCACCAGCTTGCGTACGCCGGCCACCATGCGCCGCAGATCCCGCTCGTCGTCGAGCAGGTTGAACTCCACCATGGGCGGCACATCCGGCTGGGCTCCCGCAAGGCTCACCTGCCCGCGCGAGAACGGCCGATTGCACCACAGGAAGAAGAGGCCGAGCCGATTACCGAGTGCATGCCAGCCCGCCCGCGTGGAACTGGACAGGTACATGTCCGACGCCTCGCCACCTGGCACCCCCGATGAGAAGCGCGCCGCCGTCATGCTGGCGCGCCGGCGCGAGAGCGGCATGCGGTACTGGGGCGCGAGGAACTGGCAGAACGTCAGCGCGGGATGATCCTGGAGATTGCGGCCAACGCCGGGCCGGTCGGCTACGACCTCGATGCCGAGGGCCTGCAGCGCGCCGGCGTCGCCGATCCCCGCGCGCATCAGGATGGCGGGCGACTGCAAGGCGCCCGCGGACACGATGACCTCCCCGGCGTCCAGCGCCAGCCGCGACCCATCGGCCCGCATGGCGATCACCCCACGCGCTTCCCGGCCGGATACGACGAGCTTGCGCACCGTTGTCTCGGCATAGATCCGCAGATTGGCCCGCCGGCGCGTATCCGCGTCGAGATAGGCGATGGCGGTCGAAACCCGCTTGTCATCCAGGTTCGAGAAGGCGGCCGGAAACCAGCCATCGCCGATCTCCGCGTTCTGGTCGGCCAGCGCGGACAAGCCGCTGCGGCCCATCGCGTGCGCAAACTCCGTGCAGAACGGCGGCCAAGCCTGCGGCAGGATGCGGCGGATCGGCACCGGTCCGTGGCTGCCGTGCAGCGGGCTGTTGCCGTAATCCACATCGCGCTCAAGGTGGCGGAAATACGGCAGCACATCCTGCCACGACCATCCGGACGCGCCCGACGCGGCCCACTCATCGTAGTCGCGCGGCAGCCCGCGGTTTGCCGCCTGCACGTTGATGCTGGAGCCGCCGCCCATGACGCGCCCTTGCTCGTAGACCTTGGACCTGCCCCCTGCCACGGCGCGGGCTTGCAGCGATGGCCAGATATACCGGTCACCGAAGAACAAGGGCATCGGATAGCTGTCGAGGATCTCCGCCGGCACAGCGTCCGGCGGCGTATCGACGCCCGCCTCGATCAGCGCGACGCGGATGGCCGGGTCCTGCGACAGGCGATTGGCCAGTACGCAACCGGCGGACCCGCCGCCAACAATCACGTAGTCGAAACGCTCCCTCGGCGTATCCATGCGGTCTCCCCTTGTCATGTGCGTCGTTGCTCCGTCATTGCAAGGGGATGGCCGCGTCATGCACCACCTGCTTCCACTTCGCCAGTTCCCTGCCGATAAACGCAGAGAAGTCGGCAGGGCTGCCGCCGTCGGGACGCACGCCCTGCTCGTGGAAGAGATTGCGCACATCCGCCGTGCGCAGCGCGTCGTTGATCTGCGCGTTCAGCTTTCGCACGATCTCCGGGGGCGTGCCGGCCGGCGCGACGATGCCGTGCCAGGATGACGCGTCGTAGCCGGGCAGGCCGCTCTCGGCCATGGTGGGCACCGTGGAAAGCGACGCAAAGCGGCTCCGGTCGGCGACGGCAAGTGCGCGCACCTTGCCGGACCTCACGAAAGGCAACACATGGGGCAACGCGTCGAAGGCCACTTCGACCTGGCCGCCGGCCAGATCGGTCAGCATGGGCGTGCTGCCCTTGTAGGGAACCTGGGCGAGCGTGATGCCGGCACTGCGCTCGAACAGCGCCATGGCAAGGTGGTTGGACGAGCCGCTGCCCGACGAGCCGTAGTTGATCTTGCCGGGCGTGCCCTTAGCGGATTTGACAAGATCGTCCACGGAGCGTATCGGCGATCCGTTGGTCACCACAAGGGTCATCGGCGACTCGCCTGCCAGGATGACGGGCGTGAAGTCCTTGAGGGTGTCGTACGGCAGCGACTTATAGAGCCAGGGATTGGCACCGAAGGGGAACTGCACCACCAGCAGCGTGTAGCCATCGGGCGCGGCCTTGGCCACGAACGAGGTGCCGATGATGGTGCCCGCACCGGGCTTGTTGTCCACCACCACGGGCTGGCCCCAGGCTGCGGCGAGCCTGCTGCCGACGATGCGGGCCAGCGTGTCATTGAAGCCGCCGGGCGGGTACGGCACCACGATGCGGATCGGCTTGGTGGGATACCCTTGCGCATGGGCAAGCCCCGTGAGCAACAGCAAAGCGAGCCCGGCATGGGCGAGCCTAGTTTTCATGTCTGTCTCCTGCCTGTTCAGCATTCAAAGTTCGGCCGGGATCAGCGCCCCGGTCCGCAGCGCTGGCCGTCAGCGGGCAAAGTCGTGAGCGAGGCCCGACCAGCGGCCGACCAGCGTGCCGTGCTCGATCTGGAACAGGTCCAGGATGCGGCCCACGGTGTGATTGACCACATCCTCGATGCTGGTCGGATGCGAGTAGAAGGCGGGCACGGGCGGCATCACGATCGCGCCCATCTCGGTGGCGTGCAGCATGTTGCGCAGGTGCGCGAGGTTCAGCGGGGTTTCGCGCGCCACCAGCACCAGGCGCCGCCGCTCCTTGAGCACCACGTCCGCGGCGCGGGTCAGCAGGTTGTCGGAAAACCCGTTGGCCACCGACGCTAGTGTCTTCATCGAGCACGGCGCGACCACCATGCCCTCGGTCACGAAAGAGCCGCTGGCCACCGCTGCGCCAATATCGCGCACGTTATGCACTACGTCGGCAAGCGCCTCGAGTTCGCTGCGCTTGATGCCGAGTTCCTGGGTCGCGGTGAGCATGCCGGAGGCCGACACGATGAGGTGCGACTCGACGCCGTCCAGGCTGCGCATCGCCTTGAGGAGATTGACGCCGATGGCCGCGCCGCTGGCGCCGGACATACCGACAATGATGCGTCTCTGGCTGGCCATGGCATCAAGCTCCTTCGCCGAGATACGCTTCCCAGTGCGATGGGTCGACCGACACCAGCGCCTGCAAATCGATGGTTGACTCGCCGGGAATCCGCACGCGCGTGAACACATGCGCCGCGTACTTGACCGGGCGGGTCGCGTCCAGCCCCATCTTGGCGCAGATGCCTTGCAGGTGCGGCTCGGGATTGTCGATGCCGGCGAGGTTGGCGGCGACGGTCGTGGAGGGGTCGAGCACCGAGCCCTGCGCCCCGGCGATCACCACCAGGTCCTGGTCTGCCTGGAAGCGGGTCGCGACGGCCCATTCCACCTCGGCCGGGTCGTGGACGTCGACATCGGTATCCACCACGACCACCTGCTTGATGTCGTAGTGCGCGCCAAACGCCGAGAGAATGACGTTCTTCGCTTCGCCCTCGCGCTTCTTGTCGAGCTTTACATACAGGTGGTACCGGCATACGCCGCCCACCGACAGATGCACATCCTGCACCCCGGGATGGCTGCGCTGCAGATGCGCCAGCAAGGTCGCTTCGCGCGGAATCGCCCCGAGCAGCAGGTGCTCCATCTCCGCCGGCACGATGGTGTGATAGATCGGGCGATGACGGTGCGTGACGGCGTCGACCTGGATGACCTCGCGCGGCTCGGCGCTGCTGTAGTACTTGGGAAACTCGCCAAAGGGCCCTTCCATCTCGCGCTCGCCGGGCAGAAGCCGGCCCTCGATCACGATCTCGGCGTTGGCCGGCACACGCACATCGCTGGTGCGGCACTTGATCACTTCAAGCGGCGCGCCGTGCAATGCCCCGGCGATCTCCAACTCGTCATGGTCGATAGGCGTGATGGCCTGCGAAGCAAGCATGGTGAGTGGATCGACACCGATGACAATGGCAATCGGCAGCGCCTCGCCGCATTCCTCCGCCGCGCGGTAGAACGCATCGAGATGCCGCGGCAGCAGCAGGATGGCCATGCGATCCGCGGCATGCACCTGGATGCGGTGGATCGATACGTTCTGCACGCCGGTGCGCGGGTTGCGCGCGATGGCCAGGCCTGCAGTGATATAGGGGCCGTTGTCATGCTCGCTGTGGGTCGGGATGGGCAACAGCCTGTGTAGGTCCACCTTGTCCAGGTGGATGACCTGCTGGCATGCGGCCTCGCCCTGGGCCACCTCGCTCACCGGCAAGGGCTGTGCGGCGGCGCTGCGCATGCGCTCGAGCAGGCCGGCCTCGGGCACGCCCATCGCCTCGGCGATCCACGCGCGGCGCGACATGAACCCGCTCACAACCGGAACGGCATGGCCGCCAGGCCGGCGGAAGAGCACCGCGCGCTCGCCATCGAGCCGCTTGGCGACGGCTGCAAGGGTGTGCTCTAGTGCCACCGGCTCGTCGATTGCAGCCAGCCGGTCCGTGTTGCCGAGGTGGCGCAGCCAGCTGCGCAGGGTCAGCGGCCCTTCGGGCAATGGCGCGGCTTGCGACGCGCTGTTCGTCTTTTCGGCGGGTTGCCTGGACATGGCGTGACTCCTGGGTCGTCGGTGTGCGGCCCAGGCCAGACTGGCCCCGCCGCACGCAATGTGAGGCAAGCCTAGTCAGGAAGATACATCAGGTCTAATACTGTTTATTGATCCAAAATATCATAGTTGCTGATATACGTGTTTGACCCGATGACAGGCGACAGGCGCTGAACGCTAATAGAGACCTTGGGAGCGATCTCGCTTTACAGGCTGCGCCCGGTAGATTTTGCACCTCAGTCCGACTGCCGGCGCTGGCAACCGGCGCCTTTGAGATCACTGATTTATATTTGTTGATTTCCAAGTATCATTTTTAATGATAAAAAATGGGGCAACTCGGGCATATGGATTTAAAGCAGATCCAGTACTTCATCGCGCTCTTCGAGGACGGATCAGTCACTCGGGCCGCCAAGCGGCTGCATATCGTGCAGCCCGCGCTGAGCATGCAGATCGCCAGGCTGGAAGAAGAGCTGAATCAAAAACTGTTCGAGCGCGGCGCGCATGGCATGTCGCCGACCGCCGCGGGCCGCCAGATGTATCGGCTGTTCCTGCCCATCATGCGCGACATCACGCATGCGCGCGAACAACTGGTGCAACGGGACGAGGTCGTCTCCGGAAACATCACGATCGGACTGATCGCCTCCATCGCCGAGGGTGCTCTCGCCGAAGCACTGACCAGCTTTCGTATGCGCTATCCCCAGGTCGAGGTGACCGTGGCCGACGGCTACAGCACCACGCTGATCGACTGGGTAGCGGGCGGCCAGCTGGACGTGGCCATTATCAACAAGCCGCGCGCCCAGTTGTCACTCGACTCCCGGCCGCTGCTCGACGAAGAAATGGTGCTGGCAACGAGCGCGGCCCACGGCCTGGACCTGCCCGGCTCGGTCCAGCTAGCCAGCCTCCCCGCGGTGGAACTGGTGCTGCCCACCAAACGCCACGGCCTGCGCGGCGTGCTCGACAGCGCGGCGCACCAGTTGGACATGATGCTCACGCCCAAGTACGAGATCGACGCGCTCGGCACCATCGTCAAGCTTGTTGCATCAACCAACATGGCCACGATCCTGCCGCGCATCGCGGTGCAGCGCGCGGTGGACCGGGGCACGTTGCGCGTGCACGCCATCCTGGCACCACGGCTAATCCGGCACATCGTGCGCATCAGCCACCCCCGCCGCCCCTTGAGCACAGCGGCCGAGGCGCTGGTCAGCATCATTGCCAGCGAGATCCAGCGTACGTCGGACGCGGCAACGCCCGCCGGCGGCCAAGACTTAAACAAGGAGAAGATGGAATGAACGCGCAACACTGGATTGCCGGCGCCTGGACCGGCGAGCCTTCCGCCGATAGCGTCAACCCCGCCGACGGGACCCTGATCGGGCAGTTCGCGGACGGCGGCACCTGGCAAGCCGAAGCCGCCATCGCCGCCGCGCGCCATGTCTTCGAGCGCACCACCTGGGGCCAGGATGCCCGCCTGCGCCAGGACGTGCTTCTAGCCTGGGCTGGTGCGCTCGAGGCAGAGCGAGAGCGCCTGGCCAGCCTGCTCACCGCGGAAAACGGCAAGCCGGTCGCACAAGCCCGAGGCGAGGTCGGCGCCGCAATTTCAGAGGTCCGCTATTACGCCGGGCTGGCGCGGCACATCCCGGGTCACGTGCTGGAGCCCGAGCCAGGCACGATATCGACCATCCTGCGCGAGCCGGCCGGCGTCGCCGCCATCATCGTCCCCTGGAACGCGCCGGCGGTGCTGCTCGTGCGCTCCCTCGCGCCAGCGCTTGCCGCGGGCTGCACGGCAGTGGTCAAATCGGCAGCGCAAACCACGCTGTTCACAGCCGCAATGCTGCGCTTGTTCGAGCGCACGGCCCTGCCGGCCGGCGCCGTCAATCTGGTCTGCGAAACGGGCTATGCGGCAGCGGACCACCTGGTGCGTTCGCGCGACGTGGACGTAGTGAGCTTCACAGGATCGACCGCAACCGGCAAGAAGATCATGATCGCCGCTGCGGACAGCGTGAAAAAACTCTCGCTGGAACTCGGCGGGAAATCGTGCTGCCTGGTGTTCGACGACGTCGATGCGCAAGCGGTCGCGAAACGGCTTGCGCTTGCCGCCACCGTCATCTCGGGCCAGCAATGCACCGCCGCGCGGCGAGTACTGGTTCACGAAGCCATCGCGCCACAGATGCGCCGGCACCTGACCGAGGCCCTCGCCGCGCTGCGCCTCGGGCCCGGCATCGAGCCCGACACCCAAATCGGCCCGCTGATCGACCACCCGACGCGCGCGATGGTGAGCGCGCAAGTCGAGCGCGCCTGCGACGAGGCGGACACGGTCCTGCTGCGCGGCACGATGCCGGGCGGCGCGCTAGCGCGCGGCGCCTTCCTCAGCCCCACACTAGTGGAACACAGCGACCCCGGTGCCTTCTTCTGCCAGGAGGAGATCTTCGGGCCCTTCGTCACATTCGAGACCTTCGCGACCGAAGACGAGGCGCTAGCCAAGGCCAACAACACCGTCTTCGGCCTGTCCGCCAGCGTCTGGACGCACCACGGCGAGCGCGCCATACGCCTAGCGCGGGCGCTGCGCAACGGCACGGTCTGGGTCAACGACCACAACCGCCTGTTCGCCGAAGCGGAGACGGGCGGCTATCGGCAAAGCGGCCTTGGACGGCTCCACGGTTATGACGCCCTCGCGGACTTCACCGAGTTGAAGCACATCTGCATCCAGGCGGGCCTGCCGAAAGGGATGTCGCAGGCGGGCTGCAGGCTCAGTGGGGTAGCAGCGCGCGAGCGGATGGGAGTTTCCGTCTAGCACCGACCCCGACGCCGCCAAACGGCTGGACCCGCTAGGCAACGACGTAGGTTTATCCCGTGGCGCGGTGGACAAATCCTGCTGCCGCCCACGCCCTTCAGGCCGGCCCCGCCTTGAACTTCAGTTTGGTCTTGGTCGCTGGCACCTGGCGCCGGGTCGTTGCCAGGCGGCGCGATACGGTGGCTTCGGCTTGTGCGCGCTCGGCCTGCCGCAGCGCCGCTTCCAGTTCGGCCCGCAGCCCTTCTTGTGCCGCCAGCCCTCGTCCGAGCGCCTGCTCGGCCGCCGCCAGTTGCCGGCTAAGCGTATCGCGCTCGGCTTGCAGTCGCACCCGCACCTCCGCGGCAGCCACGGCGGCGTCTTGCGCCCTCGCCTGCATAGCCGCCAGTTCGGTGCGCAGGTCCGCGACCGCCTGCTCGGCCTTCTGCCGCAGCGTGCGCTCCTGGTCGATTTCGCGCAGCGCGCGGCGCTCGGTGGCGCTGGCGCGCTCCTGTGCCACCACCACCTGCTCGCGGGTGCGCTCCAGGTCTGCCGAGAACTGCGTGTGCATCTCGCCCAGTTGCCGCTCCAGCGCCTCGACCTGGCGCTTGCTCTCGTCGTGACGCGCCTGGGCTGCGGCGTGGGCCTGGCGCTCGGCGTCCAGTTCCCCTTGTAGCGCCGCGCGCGCGCGCTGGACGGCGTCGAGCTCGGCCTGCACAGCGGCGGTCTCCTGCTCGGCCACCACCACCGCGGCCCGCGCCTGGTCGCGCTGCGCTTGCGCCTCGCTCGCCTGTAGCCGCGCCTCCGCTCGCAAGGCCGCCAGCTCGCCGCTAGCGGCCTCGTTGGCGGCCTGCCAGATCGACTGCACGGCATCGGCCGCGATCACCTTGAGCGCGTCCGGCAGCTCGGGGTGCGCGATGGTCACGTGCATCTTATTGCGCAGGTCTTGCCAGAACTGCGCCAGCACCTCCGTCGGCGTGCCCATGCTGCCCTTGCGCACCAGCCCGTAGAGCTTGTTGGCGGTGGGCGTGATGCCATAGCGGAAGAACAGCAATCCGCACACCTCTCGATAGAGAGCACGTGTTTCCGGGAAGCGTTCGCGCAGTTGGACGATGTCAGCCTGCAGGATTTGCTCGTTTGCCGTGGTTTCCGGGCTAGTGGTCATGGGTTTTGGAGAAGATCCGACAATTTTTAAATATTACTACGTAATACGTAAGTTTTCATGAACTAACAGACAATATTTAGACATAATTGTTGTTCTGTCTATAATTGTGCATAATTTGAGAACGCGACTCACGCCTCACCCATGGAATCCAGCCAGCTGCCCCTCGCCACCCTGCCAGCCACCCCGATCGAGCGCTTGCGCCTGCCCGCCGAGCTATCCGGGGCCGCAGGCACCAACCGGGCGCGCGGCGGCACCCCGCAGATCTCGGCTGCGGAGGATTTGGCCGCGGTGACTGCCTGGCTGGCACGCTATGCCGAGACGCCCACCACCCTGCAGACCTATCGGCGCGAGGTAGAGCGGCTACTGCTATGGGCCGTGATGCAGCATGGCAAGCCGCTGTCGTCGCTGACCCATGAGGATCTACTGGTGTACGAGCGTTTCCTGGCCGACCCGCAGCCAGCCTGGCGCTGGGTGATGGCGTCGCGCAAGAAACTAGCGCGTGGTGCGCCAGAGTGGCGGCCGTTTGCCGGGCCGCTCTCCCCGGTTAGTGCGCGGCACACCATGGTGATCCTCAATGGCTTGTTCGCCTGGCTGGTCGACGCGGGCTACCTGGCCGGCAACCCACTGTCGCTGGCGCGCAGCCGGCGCAGCCTGCCCAAGCCGCGCATTACCCGCTACCTGAGCCACGACATGTGGCAAGCGGTCAAGGACGCCACCGATGCCATGCCGGTCGAGACCGAGCGCGACCGCTTGCACGCGGCGCGTTGCCGTTGGCTGCTGACCGTCCTGTATCTCGGTGGCCTGCGTGCCGCGGAAGCGGCCAGCATGCGCATGGGGGCGTTTTTTTGCCGGCGCGACAGCCAGGGCCTGGAGCGGTGGTGGATGGAGGTGACGGGCAAGGGCAACAAGACGCGGCTAGTGCCGGCCACCGATGAGTTGATGGTGGAGCTGGCGCGTTACCGCAACGCCAACGGCCTGCCGCCTGCGCCAAGCCCCGGCGAGGATCGCCCCATCGTGCTGCCCGTGATCGGGCGCGAGCGCGCCCTGTCGCGTGGCGCGCTGCATCTGGTGCTCAAGGAGATCTTCGCGCTGGCGGCAGAGCAGTTGCGCGCGCGCGGACCCGAATGGGCAAGCCGTGCCGAGGTGCTGGCCAGCGCCTCGGCACACTGGCTGCGGCATACGGCAGGGTCGCATATGACGGACCAGCAGGTGGACCTGCGCTTCGTGCGGGACAACTTCGGACATGCGTCCATCGCCACGACCAGCGCATACCTGCATACGGAAGACGATGCGCGGCATGCGGCCACGCAGGAACGGCACCGTATTGGGTGGAAGCGTTAGTACTAGCAACCCCGCGAGCCGATCGCGCCGGGGCTGGCACGGCCGGCACAGCGCACTACGCGCCCAACGTTTGCACGTATCCCTGCACCGAATGCCTGAATGCCCTTGGCGTGAGGTTGAACTGCTCGCGAAATGCGGTGGCAAAGTTTGCCGCGCCGGAGAAACCGACTTGCGCGGCAATCAAAAGATGGGCGCGGGCAACACCGGTGCCGGCGGCCTTGCCCTCCGTGCATTTTCACTATGCGAGACAGATCCACGCGACGTATAAGCGGTCATATTGAGCCATAGGCGGAAATACCAGCCGGGTCATCTCGGCCTCACGTGCGATCACGCGATCCGGCGAGAGACGTTCCCACTACTGTTCTTGCTCGCTGCGGATTCTCCCGCCATGCATCGGAGCGCTCTGCCGTGGACCGATGAGGTGCCGGCGAACGTCACGGACAGCCACGCCACGCATCGGGCGTCACTCCCTGCCCTCGTCACCGTGTTCCTGATGGACACTCCGGATATGCCAATGGCACGCTTTCTCCCGCGAAAGTCCATCACCGGATCGGTGACGAGATGTTATCAGGGATATCAAACAAGACAAGCAGTCAGCCAAACAATATTGATAAATAAATATGCCGACCCAGTCGAGATCAAAAAGTCAAAATCACCTCTTCCAATCCATCAACTAACATTGCCTCGCGCTTATGAATTGCTTTTCATAATTCGTAAACTAAAAAAAGCTCATTAGACATGCCCCCTCATTTGGGTCAGGTTGACTCATTAGCCTCATCTCCGTAGCGCATTACCCATACGCTTAATAACTAGCGACCGCGGGGCCTGGAAGCCATTGTGCCGAATCGCTCGGCCATGGGAAAGCGATCATCAATCCCCTCGAACCGGGGGATTTCTCCAGAAAAACGCTGTCACTCATACCCTGGCGCCGCGAATCCCCCGCCCGCATCCTCCCACAAGAGCACTCCGCTCAAGCAAGGCAAAGCGCCATTTCTCCCTACTTTTTAGATTGTCAAAAAATGTAAGTAATTAGCCGATTCAAAGGTTTTTTCCTATCCAGCAAACACTTGCATTGAATTGGACTCCTAGAATCCGTGCCGAATTGCTTGAACGATGCAATACGTCAACGCTAAATAAAGCTTTGCGTAGCGGCCGGCAAACTAATAAAACTATATCTTGATAGAACCAGCCGGCATGAGAGTGCTTTCGATTGTGGTAACTCGGCCCGAAGCCATTAAGATGGCGCCGCTCGTGCAAGCGCTGAATCGCGCTTTCTCTATTTCCAATTCTGAATCCAATGCTGAGCGCCGCAGGCGCAGGGAGACTACTCAATGCACACGCAATTCACCGACAAACAGGCTGCCGTCGAAAACAAGCTTGTCAAGATCATCGAGAGCGTCATCCTCACCCGGGTCGATCCTGACACCTTGCTGATCGAGTCCGGCCTGGTCGGCTCGCTCAGCGCGGTGGACCTGGCCCTGGCGGTCGAGCGCGAGTTCGGCTGCAAGATCCCGCCCACCGAGATCGACGTCCAGCTCGAGTCAGTGCGCACGCTGGCCGCCTTCATCGCCGCCCAGGGCCATGCCTGAGCCCGGTTCGAACGCGCCATCCGGAGTTCCCCATGCGCTTTGACTTTGACAATTTCCGCTTCGCCGATCCCGACTCGGCAGGCAGCGCCCTGGCCGTGGTGGATATGCAGGACGGCCTGAGCTGGAACACGCTGCGCGCCCGTACCGGGGCCTGGGCAGGCGGACAACGACGTCTTCCGCCCCGGCACCGCCGCCACGGTCCTGAAGGAGCGCGGCGTGGCCTACATCATGTTCACCTCGGGCAGCACCGGCGACCCCAGGGCGTGCAGATCGGCCGCGAGAGCCTGGGCCTGTTCGCCGGCTGGATCCGCGACTGCCTGCGGCTGGACGCCGCGCCAGTGTTCATGGACCAGATGCTGTTCAGCTTCGACTTCTCGCTGTTCAACGTGGCCGGCGCGCTGGGCCTGGGCGGCACCTGCGTGCTGTGCCCGCGCGAGCTGACCGCCGAGCGCGATGCCTTCGCCGCCTACCTGGCGCACCACCGCGTCACGATGTGGGCGTCGACGCCGTCATTCGTGCGCCAGCAATTGCTCAACCCCGCCTTTAACGCGGCCACGCTGCCCGAACTGAAGGTCTTCCTGTTTGGCGCCGAATCGCTATCGCCGACGCTGGCTGAGGCGCTGTGGGAACGCTTCCCGGCCGCGCGCATCGTCAACTCCTATGGCCCCACGGAGGCAACCTGCTCCACCACCTGGGTCGAAATCGACGCCGAGCTGCGCCAGCAAGCCCCCAATCCCTTCCAGATCGGGCGGGCCAAGCCCTACGCGGCATTGTTCCTCGACCAGGGCGAGCTGTGCATCGCCGGCGACCACGTGATGCGCGGCTACCTGAACCGGCCCGACCTCAACCAGACCCGCCTGTTTCTTCACCAGGGCAAGCGCGCGTACCGCAGCGGCGATCTCGCGCATATCGACGCCGCCGGGCTGGTGCATTTCCGGGGGCGCGCCGACGACCAGATCAAGCTGCATGGCTACCGCATCGAACTGGCCGAAGTGGATGCCGCGCTGGCCAGCCTGCCCGGCGTACGCGCGGGCGCGGCAACCGTCTGCGCCGCGCCGCCCGCCACCGAAGGCGCGCTGGCCCAGCTCTATGCGGCGCGTCCGCCACAGGGATCCGCCTACGTCCGGGTGCTCAACCCGGACGCCGCCACGGCTACCGTGGCGGTAGCCCAGGGCCACGCCCAGGCCATCGGCAGCAATGGCGCCGCCGCCGCCACCTATGCCGTGGTCAAGGGCAGCCAGCCCTTCACCGTGCGCGTCGACGGCAAAGAGGCCGCCACCCTGCAGGTGCAGCCGGACACCTTCACCACGCTGCTGCTGGCGCGCACCGGCGGCAAGCTGTCGGTGGTGCCGCTGGACGACGGCAGCGGCGGCCCAGATGCGCTCAAGGCAGAGCTGCGCTTCTACAACGCCATCCGCGACTGCGAGGGCGCCCAGTTGGCGCTGGCGCCGTCCGGCACATCGATCTTCCAGGCCGTGCGGCCCCACAGCGCCGTCCATCGCGCCATCAACCCGGTCAGCGCAACCGTCGATGCCGCGTGCGGCAGCGCGCGCGCGCCCGAACTGGCACTGCCTGCACTGCAGCCGGGCGACCACTACAGCCTGTTCCTGACCGGCAGCGCGGCCAGGCCCGTACTGCGCGGCCAGGTCAGCCGCACTGACCCTTACAGCAAATAAGCCACCCATGCGCCCAGTCTTCCGAGACGACCACGAACAATTCCGCGAGCAGGTACAGCGCTTTATCGCCCAGGAAATCGCCCCGTGCTATGCCGGATGGGAGCGCCAGGGAATCACGCCGAAACACCTGTGGCAACGCGCGGGCAGCGCTGGCCTGCTCAACTGCGCCCTGCCCGAGCCCTTCGGCGCCGGCGGCGACTTCGGCCATGCCACCGTGGTGATCAAGGAACTGGCGCGCGCCAACTACCTCGGCATCGGCTTCTCCATCCACTCGGACATGGTCTCGCCCTACCTGCTCCGCTACGGCACCCCCACCCAGCAAGCACGATGGCTCCCCGCCATGGCGCGCGGCGAGTGCATCGGCGCCATCGCCATGACCGAGCCCGATGCCGGCAGCGACCTCAAGGCGATCCGCACCCGCGCCCGCCCCGACGGCAACGGCAGCTACGTGCTGAGCGGGCAAAAGACGTTTATCACCAACGGCGTCAACGCCGGACTGGTGATCGTGGCCGCTAGCACCAACCCGGAGCTGGGCGCGCGCGGCCTCTCCCTGTTCTGTCTGGACGACGGCATGCCGGGCTTGCGCAAGGGGCCGCCCATGGCCAAGATCGGCCAGCACGCGCAAGACACCTGTGAGCTGTTCTTCGACGATGTACAGGTCAGCGTCGATCGTCTGCTGGGCGCGGAAAACAACGGCTTTGACCTGCTGGCCCAGCAACTGGCGCCGGAACGCCTGGCTATTGCATTGCGGGCCTGCGCCTCGCTGGAAGGCACGCTGGAAGAGGCGATCGCCTACACACGCCAGCGCAAGGCCTTCGGCCGGCGCGTGATCGACTACCAGAACACCCGCTTCAAGCTGGCCGATGGCCGTGCACAGTTGGCCATGCTGCGCGTGTTCCTGGACCACTGCCTGACGTTGCAGTTGCAGGACTCCCTCGACCCTGTCACCGCCGCCATCGCCAAGCTCAACGCCACCGAACTGCAAGGCCGCATGCTCGACGACCTGCTGCAGATGTATGGCGGCTATGGTTATATGGCCGAATACAGCATTGGCCGCGCATGGGGATGCCGAGCAGGCCAAATGGCCGAGCCGGAACAATTTCAGCGGCTGGTACATTCCCTACGAACTGGAGCAGCACAACTGGGGCACGCCGCAGCGCCAAGCCTTGCTGGTGCCCTGGCTGCAAGCCATCGCCTCGGCCACATCGGCAGGCCGCACCCCGCAGCCGGCCATTTCCACCTACTACAGCCGCTTGCCCTCGTCCGGCACACTGGAGGGTCTATGGGCCGTCATACTCGACCAGGTGGTGATTCGCCCGATGATCCAGGACGGCGTCGGGGTCAACGGCCTGGACAACTACCAAGCGCTAGCGCCGTTGCTCGCGCTGCTGCGCACCCGCGAGACATCGTTCGACCTGATCGTGGAGCTGTTCCAGGAATTGCCTTCCCAGGATGCCGCCACCTTCAAAGCCGTCTCCGCCAGCCTGCTGCGGCTGCAGCGGCAACTTGCCATTGCGCGGCGAACGGGTAGCCAACAACTGGTTGCCTTCGCTCTCGATCCCTGGGTGATTGGAGAATCTCCGCAAGCAAAGCAACTTCTGGAAGCCTGGCGCGACCTCAGTACATAAGCACTGCTGGCATGACCTCAAGTTGCTGCCAGGTCGCCGCTTTCTGTTCGGGCTAACCTTTTTGCGCAATTCGTGACTTCCTGAAGTGACATTTGCGAGGGCGGCGATAGCACACGTGCAGGTAGTGCGAGCCCGGATGCCATACGCCTATCTGATAGCGACGACGCATCATCCCGAATCACGGATAGGCGCATTGAGTCCTATACTGCAACATCATAGGTCTCCAGCTGCGAAACGGGATGACGATTGCGCGATCGCGTAAGGCATCCTACATATTCACAATCCGGAGGTTGCCATGAATCCGCTCGTCCAAGCCCTGACTACCTGCGGCGCAGAGCTGCTGGCGGAACTCGAAACGATCTACAAGGATATCCACCTGCACCCGGAACTGTCGATGCAGGAGGTTCGCACCGCCAAGCTCGCGGCCGATTACATCGAAACGTTGGGCTACGAGGTGACGCGCGCGGTGGGCGTCACAGGCGTCGTTGGCGTGTTGCGCAATGGCGAAGGCCCTACCGTGATGTTGCGTGCCGACATGGATGCACTACCCATGGCGGAGAATACCGGCTTGCCCTATGCCAGTACCGTCAAGGCAAAAGATGAGGACGGTGTGGAGGTAGGCGTCGCGCACTCCTGTGGACACGACCTGCACGTGACCTGGCTGATGGGGGCGTCGCGCATTTTTGCAGAGCATCGCGACGCCTGGAAAGGCACTGTCATGCTCGTGTTCCAGCCCGGCGAGGAAGTGGGCCGGGGTGCAGCGAGCATGGTTCAGGATTGGGGGGAGGGGCGCTTCCCCAAGCCAGACATTATCTTGGGGCAGCACGTAATGGTAGGACTGAGTGGAACAGTCTGCTACCGCCCAGGTGTCATCCTGTCAGCCGGTGACAGCTTGAAGATCAAGCTATTCGGTCGCGGGTCACATGGCTCACAACCGCAGACCGCCATCGATCCGGTGATCATGGCTGCCGCCACCACATTGCGCCTGCAAACCATCGTTTCGCGTGAAATCTCGCCGCTGGACAATGCAGTGTTGACCATTGGCTCGCTGCAGGCCGGCACCAAGGAAAACATCATTCCGGACGATGCCACGATCAAGCTCAATATGCGCACCTTCGACGAAGATGTGCGCGAGTACATGCTGTCGTCCGTCAAACGCATTTGCTGCGCCGAGTGCGATGCCTCCAATGCCGAGCGGGCGCCCGAGTTCACCACGCTCAGCAGTTACCCGCTAACCGAAAACGACGATGCCTCGACCCAGAAGATCGCGGCAGCCTTCAAAGCACAGTTTGGCGACAAGGCCTTCGAGACTTCTCCGGCGTCGGCAAGCGAGGACTTCAGCATCTTCGGGCGTACGTGGAATGTGCCATATGTTTTCTGGTTCGTCGGCGGTACCGACCCCAGTGTGTATGCACAGGCCAAGAAGGAAAAGCAAATCAATAAGATACCGAGCAATCATTCGCCCAAGTTCGCACCAGTCATCCACCCGACGCTCGAAACGGGGCTGCAGGCAATGCTGACGGCGGCGTCTGCCTGGCTTTGCAATCAGCAAGCGGCATGATGGAGCACAGTCTCTTTGTCTTGGTCGACCTGTTCGGTACCTTCGCTTTTGCAGTCAGCGGTGCTCTTGCCGCTGAACAGAAGCGCCTCGATCTATTCGGTGTCGTCGCGATCAGCTATATGACGGCCTGCGGCGGATGAATCGTTCGGGATCTCTGCCTGGGCTCGCTGCCGCCGGTGGGCATTTCAGATTGGCGGTATCTCGCGACTTCGGCATTGGCCGCAGCGATGGCAATCTGGACGAGACCAATCGTTGACCATCTTCAGCATCCTGTTTTTTTGACTCGCTTGGACTGGGCTTCTTTGCGGTCGTTGGCGCACACAAGGCGCTGCTGCTTGGCCACAACATCGAGGTTGCCATCGTGCTCGGCATGGTGACCGCTGTCGGCGGCGGCATGGCCAGAGATGTGGTGCTCAATCGCATGCCGATCATCCTGCAGAAGGAAATCTACGCCCTCGCCGCACTGGTCGGCGCAGCCATACAAGTTCTTGGACAATTCATGGAATGGAGGGTGGCAGTTACGCCTTGGTTTGCGGCGTCGATCTGCTTCGCAATCCGCCTGCTTGCCCTGCGCTATTGCTGGAGCCTTCCTGTTTTTCATAGGACGGACGCCGCGTAGTCGGCGAAGCGTCCGATGCCAACCGTGTAGACGCAAGCGCCGCACCTGACCGACCATTCGCGTGACGGACGTGTGACTGGATTGTGCTCGCGACAGGTGATGTGGACGGACACGATCCTCGCCCCCCCTCCGATCAACGCGTGTTTGCTGGGCACTGACAAACAAGGAGTCTGTCTTGCGTAGATCTGCGGGAACGTGCGCAAGGGATGGTTTGGCAAGGAGGCCGTGCTTCTGACGATTCGCGAGCAGATTGCTGATCGCGCGTGCACGACTTGAGTACTGAATTTCCCTGGCACGCTCTGATACGTCAAGAAATGACGACAGTATCGTCATCCCTGGGCAATGTGACTGCGATCGAGTAGGGTGAGGGGTCACCCCCTCAGCCCTCTCACACCACCGTACGTGCGGTTCCGCATACGGCGGTTCACGAACGAGACTGCAAGCGCCGCTGGGTATCCAGTAGCGAGATCAGCCCCATGGTGTCGAAGTAGCCCTTCGGGAAGGCCGCGCGCCCCAGCATTCCACCATGGGCCCTGCCCATTGCGGGCCGAGTGCCACGCGCGATCCTCCGTTACGCCCTGCCGACGCAGCATCACAGTGCGGGTAGCGCGGCTCTTGGCCTGCCGCCATAGCAAGCAGCGCAACCGCCGCCGCATCCACCCGTCCAGCGTCTCCAACACGCCTTTCGCTTCCGTGTGCTGGAAGTAGCCGATCCACCCGCGCAGCACCGGATTCAGCACTGCTATCGTGTGGGCCAGGCGCCTGCCCCGCGGTGCAGATCTCCCCGGGTATGACGCACCCACCTTCACGCTTATGCCTGTCGGATCTACGCCGCATCGTTCCGTGCAAGTACTGGGCTTTGGCGATTCCGGCCACCTCGCCCCGATACAGCGCCTCATCCGCTTCCTGTTCGTCAGGCCAGCGCTTTGCCTCGGGCTTCCTTCAGACCCCCAGTCGCCCGGGGAACCCTTGCCTCTGGCTAACACTTCCCCTTGCCGGGTGTGTAAGGGACTTCCACCCTCTCTAGTGAGTGCGCCCTGCCGGGCGCACCGAAAAAAGGCCGGCAAATCTGCCGGCCAAGCGTCCTTGCACCCAGTGAACAAAGGCAAGGTCGATATGACTTGTCTCCAGCGCACCCCGACAGCACGCTGGCTGATATCGCGAGCGGTATTAGAAGCGGTGACGCACGCCAACCATGGCGCCGGTCTGGTTCTGGCCGGGCAGGGTGTTCATTGCGTTGGTCACGCCGTAGGTTGCCTGCCCCTTGTTCTTCACGTAGCCGAGCAGCACGTAGGCATCGGTGCGCTTGGACAGGGCATAGTCGGCATTCAAGACGTACATCCACGAACTGTTGCTGTCCTTGCGGGCGTCGGTGTAGTAAGCCGCGCCGGTCAGGCTGAAGGCAGGCGTGAGCTTATACAGCGCGCCCAGCCAGTACAGGTTGTCCTGGCGGACTACGGTCGCACTGGAGACCTCATCGCGCATCCAGCGATAGCCGGCAAACACCTTGGCGTCGCCGAACGCATACGCGCCACCGATTGCGGCGCGCTTGGCCGCGGCGCCGGACGTGGCAATGGTGCTGCCCTGGTACTGGTCATAGGCGACACCCACCGAGACCGGGCCGTTCGCGTACGCCAAGCCGCCACCGAAGTTCTTGCCAACCCGGAAGCTACCCGGCACTTCCCCACCATTGGTGATGTTGCTATCACGGCCGAAGCTGTAGAAGCCGGTGGCGGTCAGGCCGCCGAACTTGCCGGTGTACTTGACGGCGTTGTCGGCGCGGCCGTTAAAGCCCTGGGTATCGACCGAGTTGAGCGAGTAGCTGGTGCCGACCGCCATCGGGTCGTAGGCGCCGAACAGGTCATACAGGGCGTTTTGCTGGCGGCCCAGCGTGACTGCGCCGAAGTTGCTCTGCAGGCCAACATAGGCCTGACGGCCGAACAAGCGGTTGCCTTGGGCGGACTTCCCCGTGTCGAGGTCAAAACCGCTTTCCAGCACGAAGATGCCCTTCAGGTTATTGCCCAGGTCCTCCACACCGCGAATGCCCCAGCGCGAACCGGAGAGGCCACCGGACGTCAAGCCTGTGACCGAGCCGCCACCGTTAGGGCCTTGCACGTGACTCTGGAAGCTAACGCCGGCATCGGCAATGCCGTAAAGCGTCACGCCAGACGATTGCGCTGAAGCAGCGGTGGACACGGCGCACGCAGCAGCTGCTGCCAAAACGAAGAGAGGTTTTTTCATGATCATTTTCGGTTTCTGATTGATCCGGTAGGGTCACGCTACCGGGGAAGCCTGCCTTGGCGAGAAAGCGAGACAGCCAAGGCCAACCCCATGCGAGTGACGCATCGTAAGGCACTTATGTGACAGCAATAAGTAAATAGTTATCCAATCGGAACATCTATTGTTCCGGATACGGGAATAACTGTTCGAGCAGGCAGCCAAGTGAAGCGTCGCCCTGGGAGCGTGCGTGGCGCTGCGTGGGGGACGAGACTCACGCGGTGAGTCGCAGTAAGGCAGTGAGTTTTGCAATAGCCCCGAAGGACTGCCAGGCTATGCCGCCAGGGCATGGAATTGCCGCACTGCGGCGGTAGTGCTCCCTTCGGGCCGGTGGATTTGCCCCTTGGCAAAACAGCTATCCACGATGAACTGCGCGTGCATCAAGCCTGCGGCCCACCCTACCGCTTCAGCGCCATCGCCAGCACCCGCGCCACGTGCATGGCCTCGGTGTCGGCGCCGTCCAGGATCTGGTGGCGGCAACTGGTGCCGTCGGCCACCACGATGGCATTGGCGGCGCGCTTGCGCACCGCTGGCAGCAGCGATAGCTCGGCCATGGCCTTGGACGCCTCGTAATGCTCGGCCTCGTAGCCAAAGCTGCCCGCCATGCCGCAGCAGGACGATTCCACCGGGGAGACCTTCAGGCCGGGGATCCATCCCAGCACGGTCTGCACCGGGGTGAAGGCGTCGAATGCCTTCTGGTGGCAGTGGCCGTGCACCACGGCCTCGCTCGTCTGCAGCGCATCGAGGTCGAGCGAGAGGCGTCCGGCTTCTTTCTCACGCACCAGGAACTCCTCGAACAGGAACGCCTGCGCGGCCAGCTTCCTGGCCTCGTCGCCGTAGCCATAGTTCAGGAACTCATCGCGCAAGGACAGCAGGCACGAAGGCTCCAGGCCGACGACGGGAATGTCGCGATCGACATAGGGCTTGACCGCATCCAGCAGGCGGCGCGCCTCCTCCTTGGCCTGGTCCACCAGCCCCGCCGCAAGGAAGGTGCGGCCGCAGCACAAGGGGCGCTCGCCTTCGCGGCGGTTGAAATGCACCGTGTAGCCCGCCGCCTCCAGCACCTGCTGCGCCGCCAATGCGTTCTCCGGCTCCATGTAGTTGCTGAAGGTGTCGACGAAGAGCATGACTTCGCGGCCCGCCCCGCCTTGGCGCGTTGCCTTGGCTTTCGACAAGAACGCGGGCTTGAAGCGCGGCAGCGAGCGTTGCGGCGCGAATCCCATGGCCCGCTTGACCACACCGGAGATGCCGGGAAGGCTATCGGCCAGCGCTAGCAGCGTGGCAAGGCGGCTCGCCACCGGCGCATAGCGCGGCATGAACGCCACCATGCGCTCGCGCAGGGTGATGCCGTGCCGCCGGGCCCAGGCATGGCGCGCTTCGATCTTGAACCTGGCCATGTCCACACCGGTCGGGCAATCGCGCTTGCAGCCTTTGCAGGAGACGCACAGGTCAAGCGCTTCCTTGACTTCGGGGCTGGCAAGGCCGTCGTCGCCCAGTTGGCCCGACACTGCCAGCCGCAGCGTATTGGCACGGCCGCGCGTGACGTGCTGCTCGTCCTTGGTCACGCGATAGCTCGGGCACATGGTGCCCGCATCGAACTTGCGGCAGTGGCCGTTGTTGTTGCACATCTCCACCGCCGCAGCCAGGCCGCCGGCGCGGTCGGTGCCCGTGCCGGGCGCCGTCTCCTCGCCGGTCAGCGGGTTGCGGCTGACGTTCCATGCGGACCAGTCGAGCGCCGGCGTGAGCGGCAAGGCGGCATAGCCCGGCGCAAAGCGGAAGTTCTCGCGCGCGTCCATCCTGGGCGGGCGTACGATCTTGTCCGGGTTGAAGCGGTTGTCCGGATCGAACAGCGCCTTGATCTCGCCGAAGGCGGCGTTGATGCGCGGGCCATACTGCCAGGCTACCCATTCGCCCCGGCACAGGCCGTCGCCGTGTTCTCCGGAGTACGCGCCCTTGTACTCGCGCACCAGCTCCGCCGCTTCCTCGGCGATCTCGCGCATGCGCACCGCGCCGTCGCGCCGCATGTCCAGGATCGGGCGCACATGCAGCGTGCCCACGCTGGCATGGGCATACCAGGTGCCTTCGGTCTCGTGCTTGTGGAACACGGCGGTAAGCCGGCGGGTGTACTCGGCCAGGTGCTCCAGCGGCACGGCGCAATCCTCGATAAAGGAAACCGGCTTGCCGTCGCCCTTCATGCTCATCATGATATTGAGCCCGGCCTTGCGCACATCCCACAGCGCCTTCTGCGACTTGGCGTCGGCCATCTTGACCACCGAGCCGGGCAGCCCCAGGTCGCTCATCAGCGCCGCCAGGTCGTCAAGCTGCGCCAGCAGCGCGCTGCGTTCCTCCCCGGCGAACTCGACCAGCAGGATGGCTTGCGGCTCGCCGGACAAGGCGCTCTCGATGACCGGGCGGAACGCCGGGTTCTCCATCGACAGGTCGATCATGGTGCGGTCCACCAGCTCCACCGCAACCGGCTTGAGCCTGACGATATGCTGCGTCATGTCCATGGCCTGGTAGAACGTGGGGAAATTCACCACGCCCAGCACCTTGTGCCGTGGCAGCGCAGACAGCTTCAGCGTGACCTGCCGGCTATAAGCCAGCGTGCCCTCCGAACCCACGAGGATATGCGAGAGATTGGCGTAGCCGTCGTCGGTGTAGGCGCGCGGATTCTGGCATGCGAACAGGTCGATGTTGTAGCCGGCCACACGGCGCAGCACCTTGGGCATGCGCTCGGTAATCTCGTCGCGCTCGCGTGTGGCGATGCGTTGCAAGCCCTTCAGGATGCCCGCCACGCGCGGATCGGAAACCGATGCCTTCAGCGAGCCGAAATGGCATTGGCTGCCATCCGCCAGCACGGCATCGATGCCCAGCACGTTGTGCACCATGTTGCCGTACTCGATGGAGCGCGAGCCGCAAGAGTTGTTGCCGGCCATGCCGCCGATGGTGCATTGCGCCCCCGTCGATACATCCACCGGGAACCACAGGCCGTGCGGCTTCAGCCAGGCATTGAGGTGGTCCAGCACAATGCCGGGCTCAACCGTGACGGTGGCGGCGACGGGATCAAAATCCATCACGTTGTTCAGCCACTTGCTGTTGTCGATCACCAGCGCCTCGCCAACCGTCTGGCCGCACTGGCTGGTGCCGGCGCCGCGCGCCAGTACCGGGGCTTTTTCGTCGCGGGCGATCTCCAGCGCCAGCAACAGGTCCGCCTGGTCCCGTGGCACCACCACGCCGATGGGCGTGATCTGGTAGATCGAGGCATCGGTGGCGTAGCGGCCCCGGTTGGCGCGGTCGAAAAACACGTCGCCGCGCAGTTCCTTGCGCAAACGGGCCGAGAGCGGCGACGGGGCCGGGCCGGCGCGGCCCGGCGACGGCACAAGATGAATCGGCTTGACGAGCATCGGGGAGGAGGATGGATTCACGGCTTTCTTCCAGGGCTTGTGTGGAGCGGTGCGGTGCCGGCGCGCCGTGTCATGCGACGATCAGATCAACCAGCGGCAGGCCGGCGAGCCGGCTGGCGAGTTCCTGCGCGGGGTAGGAATAGAGATGGGAATAAGGCTGGCGCATGGTTTGCGGGTCGGTTGGCATGTCTGCGTGGCTCAGGCGCGCAACGGCTTCGCGGCATCCGCGGGCTCGGCTTCGAACTTGCTCTCCGGCTGCATGCGCAAGGCCAGGATCACGCCGATGCCCATCAGCACCATGCTGCCGATAAAGGGCAGCTCCCAGCTGCCGAAGCGGTCGATCAGGTAGCCCGAGAGCACCGGCGAGATGATCGCGGCCAGCGCCGAGCCCGAATTCATCATCCCGCTCGCGGTGCCGGAATGCTCCGGCGCGATGTCCATGGGAATCGCCCACATCGGCCCGATCGTCATCTCGGCAAAGAAGAAGCCGGCGGCCAGGCAAGCCATCGAGACATAGAGGTTGTGCGTAAACAGCAGGGGAAGCAGCGACAACATGGTCAGCAGCATGCAGACCGCCACCATCCCGCTGCGCGCGCGCTTCAGGCTGCCGGTGCGGTCGTAGAGCTTGTCGGTGACGATGCCGCCCAGGGTGTCGCCGATCACGCCGGCAAAGAATACGGCGGAGGCAAAGATGGCGGACTTCTTCAGGTCCAGGTTGTAGCTATGCAGGAAGTACTGCGGAATCCAGCTCAGGAACAACCACAGGGTCCAGCCGTAGCAGAAGTAGACGATGGTCACGGGGGCCATGCGCTTGAACAAGCGGCGCCAGGGCACGCTGGCAGCCTTCTTCCTGGGGGTGGGCAGCGTCTCGAGTTCTGCCGGGGTCATGCGGGGATGGTCCTTCGGATGCTCGGTGAAGGTCACCGCCCACAGCGCCACCCAGACCAGGCTGATCGCGCCGCAGATATAGAACGACTCGCGCCAGCCGTAGACCGCCATGATGGCGACGACCGCGGCCGGGGCCACGGCGTTGCCGACCCGGGCGCAGGCATGGGTGATGCCCTGCGCGAAGCCGCGCTTTTCCTTGGGCACCCAGCGTGCCATGGCGGCGGTGGCAGCAGGAAAGGTAGCGCCCTCGCCCAGGCCCAGCAGCAAGCGCGCGGCGAGCAGGGAAACCAGCCCGCCGGCAAAGCCCGTGAGCAACGTGGCGACGGCCCACAGCACGCCGCAGACCATCAGGGTGCGCTTGGCGCCGAACCGGTCGCTCACCCAGCCGCCGATGATCTGGAACACCAGGTAGGGATAGGCAAAGGCCGAGAACACCAGGCCGATCTCGGTCTTGCTGAGGTTGAACTCCTGGCCAAAGCCGGCCGCGGCTGTGCTTACATTGACGCGGTCCAGGTAGGTGATGAAATACATGATGCATAGCATCCCCAGCACGACGCTGGTTGCACGCAGGCGCTTCATGGTTTGTCTCCATTGTGTTGTTCCTGCCCGCCCGGCGGGGCGCCGGGGCCAGGGCAAATTCATCGCGGCCGGCTCTATGGCCGGTTCCCGCTACTGCACACAGGCGTTGGCATGGCTGCCGAACGGCAAAAATGGGCAACACCTCTGCCTGGCCTCACCCCAGGGGGCAAGCCATGCCTGCTTGCACTTGCTCGATTGTTACTGCGTTGCGCGGTTCAGCAAGGCCGCCCGGCCTCCCGCGCTGGCTTATGCCGCGGCCTTCAGCACCGGCCCATCCGCATGCGATGCCAGGTACTCCATCGCCGCGACGACGCCGCTGTCCGCCACCGGCACGCCGGCGAGCTTCAGCCCCATCTCGCAGCCGGACAGCGTGGCCATCAGCGTGAGGTCGTTGCAGTCGCCGAGATGCCCGATGCGGAACATCTTGCCGCGTATCTTGCCCAGCGCCTGCCCCAGCGACATGTCGAAGCGTTCATAGATGCGCTTGCGCACGTCGTCGGCATCCACGCCGTCGGGCATCATCACGCCCGTCAGCACGGGGCTGTACACGGAGGCATCCGCGCACTGGATCTCCAGGCCCCAGGCCCGCACCGCGCGGCGGGTGGCTTCGGCCAGCCGCTGGTGCCGCGCGAAGACGTTGTCCAGGCCCTCCTCCAGGATCATGTCCAGCGCCTCGGACAGGCCGTAGAGCAGATTGGTGTTCGGCGTGTACGGCCAGTAGCCGTTCTTGTTGGCTCCGATGATCTCGTCCCAGGCCCAGAACGCGCGCGGCAGCTTTGCCCCCTTGCTGGCCGCGATGGCCTTGGGCGACAACGCATTGAAGCTGATCCCCGGCGGCAGCATCAGACCCTTCTGCGAGCCCGATACCGTCACGTCCACGCCCCACTCGTCATGGCGGTAGTCGGCCGAGGCGAGGCCGGAGATGGTGTCCACCAGCAGCAGCGCCGGGTGGCCGGCCGCGTCGATAGCGCGGCGCACCGCGGCGATGTCGGAGGTCACGCCGGTCGAGGTCTCGTTGTGCACCACGCACACCGCCCGGATGGCGTGCGCGCTGTCGGCGCGCAGGCGGGCTTCGATCATGTCGGCTTGCACGCCACGGCGCCAGCCCTCGATGCCGGGCAGCCCGAGGAATTCCGGCTTCAAGCCGAGCGCTTCCGCCATCTTTTTCCACAGCGTGGCGAAGTGACCCGTCTCGAACATCAGCACCGTGTCGCCCGGGCTCAGCGTGTTGGTCAGCGCGGCCTCCCAGGCGCCGGTGCCAGAGGCCGGATAGATGATGACCGGCTGCTCGGTCTTGAAGATCTTCTTGATATCCACCAGCACCTTGCGGCCCAGCGCGCCGAACTCCGGGCCGCGATGATCGATGGTCGGGTAGCTCATGGCTCGCAGGATCCGGTCGGGCACGGGGCTCGGGCCGGGGATCTGCAGGAAGTGGCGGCCGGCGGGGTGGAAGTCGAGTTTGATCATGGGTTGCCTCTCCTTTGTGAATTATGCATTTTGCATTCAAAATACTTTAGCAGACGAAACGCACCACCTCCAAGCGCTGTTTTGGCCTGAATAGCGGGTGTTTACCCCGAATTTGGGCGACTGCCAGGAGATGCAGTAGAATGCGAAAAACGCAAAGATAAGGACTTTGAATGCAGAATCCATCTGGCAGCGACCTCACACACCCTGCCGCGGTCCTCCCCAAGGTCGAGCGCCAGCGGCTGCACGACACGGTGGTCGACCACCTGCGCAAGTTCATCGTGGAAGGCGTGCTGTCCCCGGGCATGAAGCTCAACGAACGTGAGCTATGTGAAACGCTGGGCATCTCCCGCACGCCGCTGCGCGAGGCGTTCAAGGTGCTGGCGGCGGAGGGGCTGATCGAGATCTCGCCCAACCGGGGCGCCAGCGTCTCGCGCATGACGGAGGCCGAAGTCTGGGAGACGTTTGAGCTGATGAGCGGTCTGGAAGCCTTCTCGGGCGAGCTGGCTTGCGAGCGCATCACGCCGGCCGAGCTGGCCGAGATCAAGGCGCTGCATTATTCGATGCTGGCCTGCCGCGTGCAGAACGACCTGCCGGGCTACTACAGCCGCAACCAGGAAATCCACGACCGCATCAACGAGGCGGCGCGCAACACCGCGCTGCGCCAGACCTACCAGGGCATCAACCGCCGCCTGAAGGCGCTGCGCTTTCGCTCCAACCACCAGACGGACAAGTGGGACCGCGCCGTGCATGATCACGAAGACATGATCAAGGCACTGGAGGCCCGTGACGGCAAGCTGCTGGGCGCCATCCTCAAGCGCCACCTGCTGGAAAAGCGCGACGCCATCATGCAAATCCATCCGGATCCGGTCGGCGACCCGCCCGCCCACAACGATTAAAGTCAGACGGTCTCCGATAGCGATGTGCTGGCACTGGACCAGAATGGAGTCAGCCGCTATCAGCTAGAAGCCACAGGAGATCGTCATGACAGCCCATAACATCCACGTTTTGCCGCATGGTTCCGGATGGGACGTGATCCAGGAGGGCGCGCGCTATGCCAACTCCCATCACGCGTCGCAGGAAGACGCCGTGGAGGCGGGCACGCGCGACGCCCAGCGCGAGCACGTCGAGTTGTTGATCCACGGACTGGACGGACAAATCCGTACCCGCAGCAGCTTCGGGCATGAGCCTCGCTCGATATAGCGCTGAAGATGGGCAAGCCGGGGCATAAGTCGAGGTCCTGGCGCCATGCCCCCCGCGTGGGCCGGTACCTACGTGCCGTTCTTGTCCCCCGTGCTTGCCACCGTTGCCGCCGCGCCCTGTGCCGGCGCAGGCGGCGCACCACTGATCTTGGGCACGCACTCGGAGCGGAACCACGCAACGGTGATCGGCTCGCCGGCCATCAAGCGCTTCGCGGTAGGCACCACCTGCTCCCCGATCAGCATCCCCAGCAGCCCGATCAAGGCAATGGCGGGCGGGGCCGGCGAGCGGACCTGCAACAGCGCATAGATGATGCCAACCAGAATCCCCGCGCCGAACGAAACAAGAAACAGCGCGTCATGCGCTTGCGTGAATTTTGTGATCCGGCCCTGTTGGAAATCGCTTTTAGCAACCATACTCGCTTAACCAGGCGCCATCAGGCGGAGCCGTCCGCATGCGCCTAACGGGAGCAGGGAGAACCGCCATGGAACGCTTGGCCGGAAAGGTCGCGATCGTCACCGGTGCCAGCGGCGGCATCGGATTCGCTACGGCAAAGCTGTTTGCCGCCCAGGGCGCCAAGGTTGTCATCGGCGCGCGGCGCCAGGCCGAACTGGACGAACTGGCCACGCAGATCCGCGCGGCCGGTGGCGACGCCATTGCGTTGGCTGGCGATGTGCGAGCGGAGGACTATGCCAAGGCGCTGGTCGCGCTGGCGGTCGAGCGCTACGGCAGGCTGGATGTCGCGTTCAACAACGCGGGCACGCTGGGCGAATCCGGCCCCAGCACCAGTGTTTCCGAAGCCGGCTGGAATGACGCCATCGCGATCAACCTGACGGGCTCCTTCCTCGGCGCCAAGCATCAGATCGCGCAAATGCTCAAGAACGGCGGCGGCTCGGTCATCTTCACCTCGACGTTCGTCGGCTACAGCTTTGCATTCCCCGGTGTGGCAGCCTACGCGGCAAGCAAATCGGGCCTGATCGGCCTGACCCAGGCGCTGGCCGCCGAGTTCGGGCCGCAAGGGGTGCGTGTCAATGCGATATTGCCCGGCGCGGTGGACACCGACATGTACCGCAGCATGAACAGCACGGCGGAGTCCCAGTCCTTTATCACCAACCTCCACGCCCTGAAGCGCGTGGCCAGCGCGGACGAACTGGCCAGATCGGTGCTGTACCTGGCATCCGACGATTCCGCCTTCGTGACCGGAACCGCGTCCCTGGTGGATGGTGGCGCATCGATCACCCGCACCTGAGCGAAAGCCACCAATAGGAGGCCACCTGGTAGCCCAGCACGTGGTGGACCGGTCGCCGCTGCCTGCTGGGCAAGCTGGAGGCCAGCAGCCGGCATGCTGACCGACGCCGATCAACCCGCCGAACTGGCGGGAAGCACCGAAACACGGACGCTGGTAATGCCCAGCGGCTCGCGCCCGGCAGCATCCGCTGCGACCGTCCACGCGTTCAGCGTCTCGGCGACCGACTGCAACAGCGCCGCCCCCGTAGTGGACGCCTGGTCCAGCCCCAGCAACACCTCGAACGACGCGCTGCGCTCGCCCGCCACCTGCAGCCGCGCATCCAGGTCGCCCAGCAAGGCGTAGACGGCATTGGCCAGCAGTTGCACAAAGCCGCGCTGCAGGCCAAGCGGCTGGTACTGCGGGCGAATCCACGACTCGACCAGCGTGACGAAGATCACGCCGGTTTCGTCGGCATTGATCTCGAACGCGCAGTACCCGACCGGGTCCAGGTCCCGCGCGAGGATCAGGCGGTAGAACAGGACCTGGCCGCAAACCTCATCGGTGTCCATGTCCATCTCGAATGCCTGGCCCGGCTCCCAGTCCTCGCTGTCGAGGACTTCGCCAACTGTCGACTCGTCGCCGGCGTGCGCCTCGAGCTGGCTGCGCAGCGCAGCGAGCACCTCATCGCGCCCCGGCGCTTCCGGCGGCTCCGTATAGATGGCAAACCGCTCTGCCTCGCCCGCCTCGGCAAAGGCTGTGCCCATCAAGGGCGCGAGCTGCAAAGGCAGCGGCTCCTGCAGGACTTGGCGGAGAGTGTCGGTATTGGTGGACGCGGTCATGGGCTTGATTGGGCTTGATGAGAGCTTAAGGGCTTGGGATTGAATGCGCGCCAGCGGCGCAGGCACAAAAAAAGTTAGCGCCGAGTTTGCCACAGATATGGCACGGCGATGCGCTCGGATGGGTTGGCGCCGCATCAACCCGCAACCAGCCAGCATCGCCTGTGCCACAATCGCCCCGCCGGATGCCGAAACACCCCGCACAATATCCGCCGGCCCACAGAAAGAAGGAAGCCCCATGTCCTCCCGCCGTCAATTCATGAAAACAATGCCGGTGGCGGTTGTCGCAAGCCTTGCCGCCGTCCCGGCCTGGCGTGGCGCTTACGCCGCCGCGCCCACGCTCGACGAGGCCGACCCGAAGGCGGTCAAGCTGGGCTACAAGGCGGATACCCGCAAGGTGGACCAGGCGAAATATCCCGGGCATGCCGCCAGCCAGACCTGCGCCAACTGCCAGCTGTTCCAGGAGGGCGCCAACCCGGCAACGGGCGGCTGCGTGCTGTTTGGCGACAAGCAGGTCGCTGCCGCCGGGTGGTGCAGTTCGTGGGAACAGGGATAACGACCGAAGGCTGCAGGCTCAGTTGCCCCGAGCGTCCCGGGGCAAAGCGGGCTGCGCGCCCTGCGCCGGCCCTTCGCTGCGCTCCCGGTCCTGCGCATCCCACAATCGCCCGCGCGTGCGCGGGTCCACCGGCAGGCGCTGCTGCATGGCCGCCTTGGCCAGCATATGGGCGCTGATCGGCGCGGTAAGAAACAGGAAGGCAGTCACCAGCAACGCATTCAGGCTCAGGCCGTCGCCTTGGTTGCTGAAGAACACCACCGACGCCAGCACCACGCCGCCAACGCCAAGCGTGGTCGACTTGGTCGGGCCGTGCAGGCGCATGAAGAAGTCAGGCAGCCGGACGAGGCCGATGGCGCCGACCAGGGTGAAGACGCTGCCGATCAGCAGCAGCGCGCAGGTGGCGATTTCCGCGAAGGGGCTAATCGAGTCCATTGGGTCTCCCGGTGCACGTTACTTGAGTTCGATGATGTCGCCGCGCTGCAGGTACTTGGTCAGCGCGACGGTGCCAACGAAGCCCATCACCGCGATCAGCAGCGCAATCTCGAAGAACAGCGCCGAGCGCAGCCAGATGCCGAACACCATGATCAGCGCGATGGCATTGATATTGAGCGTATCGAGCGCCACGATGCGGTCGGGCAGGCCCGGGCCGCGCACCAGGCGGATAAAGGTCAGCAGGCAGGCAACTCCGAGGATCGCCAGCGAAATCGGCATCACGACGGCAAGCATTCGAATATCTCCCTTAGCGGTGTCTCGTAGCGCCTCTTGACCAGCGCGATCAGGCCGGCCTCATCGTCGAGATCCAGCACATGCACCAGCAGGCGGCGGCGGTCGTCGCTGAGTTCGGCGCACAAGGTGCCAGGGCTGAGCGACACGATGCTGATCAGCGCGGACAGCGCCAGCTCGTGCTCGACATCGATCGGCACCTGGATAAAGGCCGGGCGCAGCCGGGACACCGGCCCCAGCACCAGGATGGCCACTTCCACATTGGCCACCACGATGTCGATGAGCACATGCACGAACAAGCGCAGCATCAGGTCGGGACGAGACACCCGCACCGGCCGCAGCCAGAGCCGTGCTCCGATCCGCAGCGAAAATGCCCAGCCGAGGAAGGCACCCAGCGCCAGGTTGCCTGGCGATGCGCTATTGGTCAGCAGCAGCCAGATAACCAGCAGCGCCAGGCTGAGCCAAGGATGCGGGAACAAGCGTTTCCACATGGTGTCAGCCTCCCCCGGGCGGCAGCACCGCGCGCAGGTACGCGCCACGGTCGAACAACTGGGCGGACGTGTCGGCAAGATACTGGCTCAGCGGACGTGCGCACACGACCAGCGCCAAGCTGCAGGCCAGCAGGAACGCGCAGCAGCCCAGCTTCCAGCCGTCGGGCGCAATGCGCTGGCAGGCGCCATGGCGCTCCGGATCGTGATCCTGAGGCAAGCGCCACAACAGGCGCGTGCCCGTGCGGCTGACCGCGATCAGCAACGCCAGGCTGGACAGCAGGATGCAAGGCCACAACACGGCCGCCGCCGGCAGCGAGGCGCTGCGCATGACCATGACCTTGCCGATGAAGCCGGATAGCGGCGGCAAGCCGATTGCCGCCACCGCCGCGACCAGGAACAGCAAGCCGGCCAGCCGCGAGCCACGGACCACCGCCACCGGCTCACGCGCCGGGGCGGCAGGCAGCGCCGGCTCCAGCGCGTCCGCCAGCAGGAACAGTGCCGCCGTGCACAGCGTGGTGCTGAGCAGGTAATACAGCGCGCCCGCCCAGCTCTGCGCTGTCTGCATCGACACGCTGGCCGCCAGCAGCCCTACCGATGCCAGCACAAGGTAGCAGGTCAGCGATTTGAGGTTCGGGGCGGCCAGCGCGCCCAGGGCGCCGAACGCCATGGTGGCAAGGGCCAGCCACCACACCCAGTCATGCAGGAACACCCCCAGCATGCCATCCGGGGCATCGAAAACCAGCGCGGCGCAGCGCAGGATGGCATAGATGCCCACCTTGGTCATGATGGCAAACAGCGCCGCGGCCGAGCCCGTGGCGCTGGCGTAGGCCTTGGGCAGCCAGAAAACCATGGGAAACAGCGCGGCCTTGAGCGCGAAAACCAGCATCAGCATGACACCCGCCGCCGTGGCCAGCGGCACATCGGCCGGCGCCAACCCGGCCAGCCGCACGCCCATATGCGCCAGGTTGAGCGTGCCGCTCAGCCCGTACAGCACGCCGATCGCGATCAGGAAGAAAGCGGATCCGGCCAGGTTCAGCACCACGTAGTGCAGGCCGGCGCCGATGCGTGCCCGCCCGCCACCGTGCAGCAGCAAGGCATAGGAGGCGATCAGCAGGATCTCGAAGAAGACGAAGAGATTGAACAGGTCGCCGGCCAGGAAGGCGCCGTTCAGCCCCATCAGCTGGAACTGGAACAACGCATGGAAATGCCGTCCGAGGCGCGCATCGCCCCGGCCCGCCGCAACCACGGCGGCCGCGCCCAGCACCGCGGTCAGCAACAGCATCAGGGCACCCAGCCGGTCGAGCTGGAGCACGATGCCAAACGGCGCTGGCCAGTTCCCGATGTGATCGACCATGATGGCGCCGGTGGCCGCCACGCTGACCATGCACGCCGCGACCGGCAGCAACAGCAGCGTGACCGCGGTGCTCAGCACGCGCTGGACCCGTGCCCAGCGCGCCGGCGCGGCCACCAGCAGGCCGCCGGCAAACATCGGCAGCAGGATGGGCAGGAGGATCGACAGTTGGAGGCTGTGGGTCATTGGCCGCCCGCCCTGTCGGTACCGGGGGGGCCGGAGGTGCCAGCCGCCGGCGGCTCACCCTGCGCCGGGCCCGCCTCCCTGCCGTCCACATGATCGCTGCCCGTGATGCCGAGCGAGCGCAAGGCCAGAACCACCGCGAATGCCGTCATGGCAAAGCCGATGACGATGGCCGTCAGCACGAGGCCCTGCGGCAGCGGATCGGCATACTGCGCGCCCGTGGCAATGATCGGCGGGCGCCCGGTGGCGAGCCGCCCCATCCCCAGCAGGAACAGGCTCACGGCGTACGAGATCAGCGCCAGCCCCACCACCACGGCAAACGTGCGCGCCCGCAGCAGCAGGTAGATGCCGCAGGCCATCAGGATGCCGACCGTGCCGGCGTAGACGGCTTCCATCAGTCCCCCTCCTTCGCGTTGACATTGCCATTGACATTGGCGATGACGTTGACGCGCTTGTCGCGCACGCCGAGGTGGGACACGATCAGCAAGGTCGTGCCCACCACCGTGAAATAAACGCCAAGGTCAAACATCATGGCTGTCGCCAGTTCGACTTCTCCCAGCAACGGTATGTGGAAATGACCAAAGGCCGTGGTCAGGAACGGGAAACCAAACGCCCAGCTCCCCAAGCCGGTCAGCCCCGCCACCAGGATGCCGCCACCGGCCAGCGCGCGATAGTTCAGCGCGATGCGCGCCTGCGTCCACAGCACGCCGCTGGCCACGTACTGCAGCAACAAGGCCACCGCCGTGATCAGCGCGGCGATAAAGCCGCCGCCCGGCAGGTTGTGCCCGCGCAGCAGCACGAAGACCGCGACCAGCATGGTCAGCGGCAACATCAGCCGGGCCAGGATGGCGAGCAGCAAGGGATGGCTCTGGCTTGACCATGGCAGCCCGTTGGGCCCCGCTGGCGGCGCTGTCAGGCGCATGCCCTTGAGCAGCGCCTGCACCGCCAGGCCGGCGACCAGCAGCACGCAGATCTCGCCCATCGTATCGAAACCGCGGAAGTCCACCAGGATCACGTTGACCACATTATGGCCACCGCCGCCTTCCACGCTGTTGGCCAGGAAGAACGAGGAGATCGAGTCGTAAGGCCGGGTCATCACCGCGTAGGCCAGGATGGCCAGTAACGTGCCGCCGCCCAGCGCCAGGCAGCCGTCGCGCACATGCCGGCCCACCGAGGACGAATCCGGCCGGTCGACGGGCAGGAAATACAAGGCCAGCACCAGCAGCAGGATCGTGACGACCTCGACCGAGACCTGCGTCAGCGCCAGGTCCGGCGCCGAGAAGCGCGTAAACAGCAGCGCCACCAGCAAACCGCACGCGCTCAGCAGCACAAGCGCGTTCAGCCGTTGCCGGTGGGCAATCACAACGCCGATCGCCGACAGCCCCAGCAAACCCATTCCAGACACCGTCATGACGTCGAGCGGGATCGCCGGCACCGGGCCAGCCAGCGTGTCCAGGTCGGACAGGAAGACGGCGGGAATCAGCAGCATGGCGGCCAGCATCCACGCCAGGTAGCCTTGCAGCGAGCCGGTCTCGAATGCGCCGGTGATGCGCCCGGCCATCCGCGCCAGGCTGTCGATGCCAGCCTCGAACGCATCACGCGCATTCAGATGGGCAAAACGCGCTTGCGTCCGATGAAAAGCGTTGCGCCGCAAGAAGAACAGCACGCCGCCGCAGCCCATCGAGACCAGGCTCATCACCAGGGGCAGATTGACGCCATGCCACAGGCTGAGGCTGTATTGCGGCAGCGGCCCGCCCAGCGTGGCCAGGGCGGCAGTTGCCAGCAAGGGCCCCACCGTATACGCCGGGAACAGCCCGACCACGAGGCAGATGGCAACCAGCACCTCCACCGGGATCTTCATGGAGCGCGGCGGCTCGTGCGGCGGATAGTTCGGCAGGTCGTCCGGCTCGCCGCCAAAGAACACGCCGTAGATAAAGCGCAGCGAGTACGCGACCGTCAGCGCCCCGGCAAAGGTCGCCGCCGCCGGGATGATCCAGTTGAAATCCCCCAGCAGGCCCTGTGCGAGCGTCTCGCCGAAGAACATCTCCTTGCTCAGGAAGCCGTTGAACAGGGGCACGCCCGCCATCGAGAGCGACGCCACGATGGCCAGCAACGCGGTGTGCGGCATATAGCGGCGCAGGCCCCGCAGCCGTTGCAGGTCGCGCGTGCCGGTCTCATGGTCGATGATGCCCGCCGCCATGAACAGCGACGCCTTGAACACCGCATGGTTGATGATGTGGAACAGCGCGGCCACCGTGCTCAGCTGCGTGTCCAGGCCGAACAGCAGCGTGATCAGGCCAAGATGGCTGATGGTGGAATACGCCAGCAGGCCTTTGAGGTCCCGTTGCAGCAAGGCCATGCCCGCGCCAAACACCAGCGTGGCAAGGCCGGTGAGGCTGACCATGTAGAACCACCAGTTGGTGCCGTCCAGCACCGGATACAGCCGCGCCAGCAGGAAGACACCGGCCTTGACCATCGTGGCGGAATGCAGGTAGGCGGACACCGGCGTGGGCGCCGCCATCGCGTGCGGCAGCCAGAAACTGAAGGGAAACTGCGCGGACTTGGTGAACGCCGCCAGCAAGATCAAGCTCAGCATCATCGGATACAGCGGGTGGCGCTGCACGGTGCCGGCCTGGGCCAGCACCACGGAGAGCTCCATGCTGCCGCAGATATGCCCGAGCAACAGCACGCCGGCCAGCAACGCCAGCCCGCCCCCGCCGGTCACCGTCAGCGCCATGCGCGCGCCCTTGCGCGCATCGGAGCGATAGGACCAGAAGCCGATCAGCAGGAACGACACGATGCTGGTCATCTCCCAGAACACCGCCAGCAGCAGCAGGTTGCCGGACAGCACCACGCCCAGCATCGCCGCCATGAACAGCAGCAGCAGGGAGAAAAAACGTACGGTGGATTCGCTGCGCGGCAGGTAGTAGCGCGCATAAAGGATGACCAGCAACCCGATGCCCAGCACCAGCAGCACAAACACGTAGGCCAGGCCGTCCAGCCGCAGGCTCAGGCTTAGCCCGATGTCCTCGAGCCAGGGCTGGCGCCAGGCAATGGTGCGGCCCTCGAACACCGCGCTGCGCACGCTGAGCAGCAAGCCAAGGCCAAGCAACGGCGTGCCCACCACGATGGGCGTGACCAGAAAGCGTACGTGACGCCGCACCGGCAGCAACGGCAACGCTGCCAGCAAGGGAAGCGCGATCAACCAGGCCATCACCATCGGCGGGCTCCGCAGACGCGCCGAGTGCTGCCGGCGACGGGCGCATCAATGAGGTTGAGGGGGGTGTCGAGGGCGTTCAATGTGTCGGCGTCCTGGGAAGCTCCGTGGCGTTCATGGGCGGGCTTGGGCCTCGTGGAATGGCGCCTCTGCCTCAGGCAGGTTGACGACAACACCGGCACATCCGATTTCGCGATGAGGGCGGTGGCGACTGAGCCGGGCGTGCCCACGCTGCCAGGTCTCCCCCAGCTGCCGCTGGCCTATTTTGCGCCACAACCACTCCCCTCCGGCGTGGCCGCTCCATCCCGGATAAAGAATTCAGATCTGTCTCAAAAGAATTGAACACGGGGCTGGGCTTCGCGCCAAATGGCAGCAACGGCACGCTGGTCATCGATTTCTCACATGCGCTAGCCCAAAGCCGTAAACAGCAGCCCCGCGATGCCAAGCCCGACCGCCGCCAGCGCATCCCCTGCGATCAGCCCGCCCCCCACCAGCGATGTCGTGCTCATGTCCTCGGGCAAGGCATCCGGCGCGCCCTCGGGATTGCGCAAGCGGTTGAGCACGCCGGCCACGACGCCGCCCAGCGCAAACCACGCCGAGGTGGGCAGGTTGACGAATCCGCCAAAGGACGAGGCATAGGGCGACGGCAGCACCACCGCATCCAGCAGGAAATCGGCAACGCTGCCACCTCTTCCCGCCCGGGCAAAGCACTGGTAGCGCGGCCACGACTTGACCAGGAGGCGCAGCGCCGCCGTGGCCAGACCAAGAGCCATGCCCAGCACAACCGCCGTGCGCTGGTGCGGCAAGTCGTTGGTCAGGCCGCGCAACGCGCCGACGATCTTGTAAGTCATGGCCGAAGCCCAGTGCTGAGGCTGCTCGGCGGCCGAGAGCACGGTCTGGTCGAGCGCCAGCGCCGGATAAGCCCGCATGAACAGCCTGGCGAACAACACGGCCAGCACCGCGCCGGCAACGATGCCCGCCACCTGGAAGCGAAACTGGACGGTGCGGTTGGTGCCGAGCCGCCAGCCTGTGGAGCGGTCTTGCTGCATGTCGCACGCCTGGCTGGTCGAGACCAGCAGCACCGTTGCCGCGATCAGCCCCACATTCGGGTCACGCAAACCCAGCGCGGCCATCAGGATCACGGACAGCACGAAGGCGGAAGAAATCGGGTTCTGGTCGACCATGCCCACCGAGATGCCGTTGACCATGGCGAACACGAACACCAGCAGCACCGCCAGCACCATGTAGCCCGCAGGCTGATGCAGCAGGCCCACGCCCACCGCCACCACCGCGAGTCCCCAGAACAGCACCCACACCACCATCCGCCACAGGCTGGCGCCACCTGCCCCCGCAGAGGGCTCGCGTCGTCTCCGGGCGGGCAACTGCCGGCCATGCCGATACACCTTGCGCAGGATCAGCGAGATATCGAGCAATGCGGCGCCCATGATCATGCCAAGCGCAATCAGGAAGGTGATCTTGCGAAAGGGGTCGCCCGGCGCCAGCCAGCCGATCGAGACAAAGAAGGGAATCAGCGCCTGGCCCGCCAGCCCGGCGACCAGCGCCGCCACGCCGATACGAGCCCCGACGATCATGCCCGCGCCAAAGGTGGACGCGGACAAATCGATGGCGGCAAGCCGCTCCACGCGGGCCGCACCAATGCCGCCGACGATGCCCAGCACCGTGCCGCCAGCCAGCCGCGACACCGACTGCCTGAGCAGCACCGGATCCGTCAGGGCGCGCAGGATATTGGCCACCGCCAGCCCGGAGGGAAAGGTGAGTTGCAGCCGGTCGACCAGGATTGGCGTGTACAACATGCCCACGCCCACGCCGAACATGCCCACGCAAAGCATGTACAGCATCAACTGCCAGATCGGCGGCTCGGGCAGGCCCATCCAGGTCATCGCCTGGATCACCACGGCCATGCCGCTCATGCCGGCGACCGATGCGGCAATGGTCTGGATATAGTTCGCGCCATGGCGGCCGTCCGCGCCATAGCCGTAGGTCACCGTGGAGCCGAGAATGCCCGCCAGCACCTGCCCGCCTACGAAGAAGCCGAGCGAGAAGTTCATGTACGCCGCGGCAATCCCGCCCAGCGGGCCGAGGACAAGGACCCCGATGGCGCCGAGCAGCGCATAGTACCTCCAGCCGCCCTGCTCTGGCAGCCACGCCCAGCGCCGGCCACTGGCGGCAGCGGCACCGAGCCTCCCGGCGTGTGCCGGCGAGGTAGCGTCTTGCGGTGGCCTGCCGACTGCCGTCATTGGCTTCCCCCATGCGGGCAAGCCGCATCGGTGGCGCTGAATCGAAGGAAAAGGAAAAAGGCGCGCGCGGCAAGGACAACGCCGCCGGCGCTGGGCAGATGCTACCGCAAGCGGCGCACCGCGGGCACGTCAAGACGCAGGAACGGCAAGGCGGTGGCACAAAAAAACCGGACACAAGGCGTGTCCGGTAACCCATTTGCTGACTCAGATCGTGTCACTAACCCGAGACATCAAATGATAACGATTATCATTTGAATATTCAAGGATGAAACACGCGCCAGGCCGCCGGAAGCCCTCAAGCAGGCCTCAAGCCGCCACCACCATGCGCCGTGCCTGGCCCGCGCGATGGCGTCCGAACCGGAGCATGGTGGCGCCAGCCATCACCGCCGGTATCCCCACCATCAGGAACAGCGCCGGCATGGTCAGGCCCATCGACAACATCGTGCCGCCCCCGACCGAGCCAACCACCGAGCCCATCCGCCCGACGCCATTGGCCCAGCTCACGCCGGTGGCGCGGCAATCGGTGGGATAGTAAGCCGCCGACAAGGCATTGGCGCCCACTTGCGAGCCAGAGATGCAGAAGCCAGCGGCGAATACCGCCACACCGGCCAGCCATGGCGCCGTGGTCAGGCTGCCGATGGCAGTGATGAACACACCTGCCAGCGCGTAGCTTGCGGCCAGCACATAGTGCGGGTTGGCCCGGTCCATCAGCCAGCCCAGCACGATGGCGCCAAGGGTGCCGCCCACCTGGAACATCATGGTGACAAGGGCCGCCGTCTTGAGCGAGATCCCGGTCGCCCGCAGCAACGTGGGCAGCCAGCTCGACAGCAGGTAGATCACCAGCAGGCTCATGAAGAAGGTCAGCCACAGCAGCAAGGTCCCGCGCACCAGTTCGGGCTTGAACAGGTGCGCAACCGGCGAGCCGGGCGCGCGCTTGTCCGCTACCACGATGCTGCCCGGTGCGACACGCTCGCGCGGCGCGATCCGCTCCAGGATGGCCGCCACCTTTTCCGGGTGCTTGCCGCTCAGCACCAGGTAGCGGACCGACTCAGGCAGCTTCCAGACCAGGAGCGGCAGCAGCAGCAACGGCAGCACACCGCCCAGCAGCAGCACGGCGCGCCAGCCGTGCTCTTCGATCAGGTTCGCCGAGGCCAGGCCGCCGAGCGCCGAGCCAATCGTGAAACCGCAGAACATGGTCGTGACCAGGAAGGAGCGGCGCTTGGCCGGGCAATACTCGGAGGTCAGCGTGATGGTATTGGGCATGGCGCCGCCCAGCCCCAGACCGGTCAGGAAACGCAGCGCCACCAGCCCCCACAGCGAGCCGGAGAAAGCGGAGGCGAGGCTGGCGATGCCAAAGAACAGCACGCAGAAGAGCAGCACGTTCTTGCGGCCAAAGCGGTCGGCTAGCGGGCCGAACAGGAATGCGCCAGTCATCAGGCCGGTGAGCCCGGCGCCAAACAACGGCGCCAGGTGCGCCGGCGTGAGCTGCCATTCGGCGCGGATCGCGGGTGCGATAAAGCCGATCGCGGCGGTATCAAACCCGTCGATGGCGACGATCAAGAAGCAAAGCGCGACGATCGTGACCTGGAAGGCCGATAGCGGCTGGCGATCGATGAACTCGGTGATGCCGATGGATGGTTGCGTGGGCACAGCGGTCTCCTGCATTGTGTTTCGAAGCGGCCGACTTGCGATCGGCTCGCCATTTTTTTGGCGGCTCTTTGGCTGCTCTTTGCATCTTTTGGACGCTTTGGGTCACTTCAGGCCACCTCGGGCCGGCGCGCCCCCTACCGTGCCCCGCCCAGGCAGTCTTCCGCGCGCCAGCCGTGCAGCCATTGCAGCGCGTCGTAGAACTGCTCCTGCGTGCGTCCGACCCACAGCGAATTGCGCACCAGCCGCTCCACGCCCTTGGCGTGATACAGCCGGCCCATCTCGCGGGCGGAGTACAGCACGCGCGCGGTGCGCGGGATGCGCGCCTTCTCGTACAGGGCAAAGGCCGCCACGAAGTCGCCGTCGGTCTCGGCCACGGCCGCGCCCAGTGTCACGGCGTCTTCCAGCGCCTGGCAGGCGCCCTGCGCGAGGTACTGCGTCATGGGGTGGGCGGCATCGCCCAGGATGGTGGCGCGGCCAAAGCTCCATTGCTCCACCGGGTCGCGGTCCGCGGTGGCCCAGCGCCGCCAGGAGGTGGGCCGGTCCAGCATCTGGTGCGGGCGGGCGTGGATGCCCTCGAAGTACGACAGCACTTCTTCCTTGCTGCCATCGCGCACGCCCCAGACTTCTTTCTCGCGGCTATGGAAGGTCACCACCAGGTTGTACTGCTCGCCGCCGCGCAGCGGGTAGTGCACCAGATGGCAGTTGGGGCCGGCCCACACTACCGGCGCATTGATCTGCAGGTCGGCCGGCATGTCGGCCACATCCACCACGGCGCGGTACACCACGTGGCCGGTCACGCGCGGTTCGTCGCCGAGCAAGGCCTGGCGCACGGCGGATTTCACGCCGTCGCAGCCGATCACGGCGTCGCCCTGGTGGCGTTCGCCATGCTGGTCGATCACGGTCACGCCGCGCTCGTCCTGCTCCAGCGCGCACACCGTGGTGGCGGTGCGGAACTGAATCAGCGGGTGATCCCGCACGGCTTCCAGGATGGACAGGTGGATGTCGGCGCGATGGATCACCGCATAGGGGTTGCCGAAGCGCTGGCGATAGCGCTCGCCGACATCCACCTTGGCGACTTCGGTGGCGTCGATCGCATCCATCATCACCAGGTAGTCGGTGAAAACGGAGCGCTTGCGCGCGGCTTCGCCCACGCCCAGGGCGTCCAGCGCGGCAAAGGCGTTGGCACCAAGCTGGATGCCGGCGCCGATTTCACCGATCTGGGCCGCCTGCTCCAGCAATTCAACGCGGATGCCCTGGCGGGCGAGCGCCAGCGCGGCGGCCAGGCCGCCGATGCCGCCGCCGACCACGATCACCTTGCGGTCCGTGCTGCGCGTATTGTTCATGTTCGTCTCCTTGGGTGCGCACCCGGTGGCCATCCGGCCCCGGGGTGCCCTGTCGCGTTGGTTAACGCGTTGGTTAGCGCGCCGTGTAGTCCGGCTGCCGCTGCGGTTCTGCCTGCTGGAAGGCGGGGTGCTCGCAGGCGTGGCGGTAGACCGCCATGGCGCGCTCGAAGTGTTCGGTACGGCAGCCCATGCGCTGCGCATTGGCGATCTGCGGCACCAGGCAGCAGTCGGCCAGCGTGGGCTGGTCGCCGAAACACCACGGGCCGTGCCCGTGCTGCGCGAGCAGCCGCTCCACCGCGCCCAGCCCTTCGTCCACCCAATGCTGGTACCAGGCGTCCTTTTGCTCCGGCGTCACGCCCAGCGTGTCCTGCAGGTAGCGCAGGATGCGCAGGTTGTTGACCGGATGGATATCGCAGGCAATCACATTGGCCAGCTCCAGCACCCGCGCGCGCAGCTCCGCCGCTTGCGGGATCAGCCGCGGCTCGGGATGGCGGGCGTCGAGGTAGTCGATGATCGCCATCGACTGGCCCAGGTGGAAGTCGCCGTCCACCAGCGCCGGCACCACCGCCGAGGGGTTGATGGCCGCCACATAGCCCGGGACGCGATGCTCGCCCACGCGGATATTGACCGGCTGGTAGTCGTACGGCAGGCCCTTGAGCGCCAGGGCGATGCGCACGCGGTACGACGTGGAGCTGTTGAAGAAACTATAGATCTGCACGGTGAAGCCCTCTTTCTCGAAATCTCGAAGTCCCGGAATCTCGACGCCGTCAGGCCACCCGCACCGACAGTTCGCCGAGGCGCTCCACGCCGGCAACCATCAGGTCACCCGGCTTGACGGCCCCGACGCCTTCCGGCGTACCGGTGTAGATCAGGTCGCCCGGTTCCAGGCGGAAGTACTTGGACAGGTCCGCCACGGTCTCGACCACCGACCAGATCAGGTGCGTGACGTCGCTGCGCTGCTTGTCGGCGCCGTTGACGGTCAGCCAGATCGCCGCCTGCTCGAAATGCCCAACATCGCTCGCCGGATGGATCGGGCCGATTGGCGCCGAGGCGTCGAAGGCCTTGCCGATTTCCCACGGGCGGCCCATCTCGCGCATCTTCATCTGCAGGTCGCGGCGGGTCATGTCCAGGCCCACGGCATAGCCCCAGACGTGCTCCAGCGCCTGTCCCAGCGGAATATCCGAGCCGCCCTTGCCGATGGCGACGACCAGCTCGGATTCATAGTGGTAGTTGCTGGTCTGGGCCGGGTACGCCAGCGTCAGGGTCTCGCCGTAGGCGACCGGGATCACGGCATCGGCCGGCTTGCAGAAGAAGAACGGCGGCTCGCGGTCCGGATCGAAGCCCATCTCGCGGGCATGCGCGGCGTAGTTGCGGCCCACGCAGTAGACGCGGCGCACGGGAAACTGGTCGCTGGTGCCAACGACCGGCACGGCCACGGCAGCGGGAGGGGTAATGACGAAAGACATGGAAGACCTCAGGCAAGAAAACGGGAAAAAGACAAAGAAACGGGACTGCGCCGGATCAGGTGCGCTCCTCGCGCAGCAGGTTGAGCGCGGACAGCACCGGGCGGTCGGAATAGCTGAACAGCACCGTGTCCTCGACCGAAGCCAGTTGCACCGGCTGCCAGGACGGCGCCACGAAGGTGTCGCGCGCCTCGAACTGGAACTGCGCCTCGCCGATGCGCACGGTGCCGCGCCCTTCCACCACGGAATAGATGGTGGCGTCGGTGCTGCGATACGTTTTTCCCTGAAAACCGGCAGGGAGGTATTGCATGAAGGTAGCCATGGTCGGCATCGGCCAGCCACCGGTGGCCGGGTTCACATAGCGCAGCTTCACGCCATCCCAGGCATCGAGCTCACCGTTGCGGTAGAGCTGGTCCAGCGCCTCGCGGCTGCGGGCATAGGGATAGCTGAAGATTGGCGAGGTGGGATCAGTGACGCGGTGGCGCACCGGCAGCATGTTGTGGCCGAAGCGGGCAAAACTGTCGCCTTCGGGACGCAGCACCGGCTGCGAGGCTTCGGGGTAGTTTTCCGCAAAGCCGGCATCCAGGTGCTGCAGCAGCGGGATATCCAGCCCGTCGAGCCAGACCACCGGCTCGCCACCCTGCGCCACGGACGGGTTGCCGTGGTCATGCCAGGTCCACGACGGCGTGATGATGAAATCGCCGGGATGCATGGTGGTGCGCTCGCCGTTGACGGCGGTCCAGGCGCCACGGCCTTCCACGATAAAGCGCAGCGCGGACTGGGTATGGCGATGGCTGGGGGCAATCTCGCCGGGCAGGATCAGTTGCAAGCCGGCGTACAGCGTGGAGGTGATGCTGGACTTGCCGGGCAGGCCGGGATTTTCCAGCACCAGGACGCGGCGCACGACCTCTTCCGCGCTGATGACCTCGCCCGCCTGCATCACCAGCGGTCGGATCTCGGCGTATTTCCAGATCGCCGGCTGCGCTTGCGGACGAGGCTCGCGCGGGACCAGCGCGTGCAGCGATTCCCACAGGGGCGCCATCTGGTTGCGGCCGATGCGGCTGTAATAGGCTGAACGGTCTGAAGCTGAACGGTCGGTGCTCTTCTTTGCGTCTGGCATGGCCTTGTCTCCGATTCATCGCCCGGTCGGGGCGCTGGGCAGCCGCTGTGGGCTGCGGGGTGCGATGGAAGATTTATACGCCCCGAGATATACCCTGTAAAATGAAGTATTCCTCTTATCCATATGGATATGGATATACCTCAAAGGGAATACCCTGATGGATTGGACCCAGCGGCTCCGGCTGCGCAACCTGCAGATGCTGCTTAGCCTGGCGCAGACCGGAAACATGAGCCAGACAGCCGCCGCGCTCAGCACCACGCAGCCCGCCTTGTCGAAATGGCTCAAGGAACTCGAAGACGACATCGGGCTGCCGCTGTTCGAGCGCCACGCGCGCGGCCTGCGCCCCACGCCCTATGGCGAATCGATGATTGCCCATGCCAGGCGCATCGAGGCGCACCTGGATACCGCGCGCGACGACATGCAGGCCATGCGCGAAGGCGGCAGCGGCCTGGTGGTGATCGGCGCCTCCGGCGCGTCGGCTGCCGATACCGTGCCGCTAGCCGTCACCTCGCTCTTGCAGCGCCTGCCGAAAGCCCATGTCCGGCTGGTGGAAAGCACCATGAACCTGCTGATGGCGCAGCTGGCCCGGGGCGAGGTCGATATCGTGGTGGGCCGCTCCGCGCCGGAACTGCAAGACGGGCAGATGCGCGCCGAGGCGCTCTACATGGAGCCGATCCACTTCGTCACGCGCCCGCGGCATCCGCTGTTTGAGCTGGCCGAACCGGGCTGGAGCGACCTGCAGGCATACCGGTGGATCGTGTGGCCACGCGGCACGCCCATCCGCAACACGCTGGAGTCGGCACTGAACGCGGCTGGCCAGGGCATGCCGGCCGATTGCGTGGAGTCGAACTCGGTCATCCTCAACCTGACCTTGCTCAACCACAGCAACATGATCGGCGTGGCCTCGCACCGGACCGCGCGGCGCCTGGAGCATCTTGGCGCACTGCGCATCCTGCCGCTGCGGCTGGCGGGCTTTGGCTCGGTATCCATGTACTGGCGCGACGACGGCTTTGGCCGTATCGCGGTCAGTGCCGCGCTGGATGCCCTGCGGCGCGCGGCGGTGCGCTCGGTCGATGAAATCCCCGACGACACGCACGGGTGACGCCAGCCCCCCCGCGCAGCTTACCCGCAAGCCGCCAGTTCCCAGTCCCCGCCTTGCCACGCCAGCATGTGGGTCAACCCAAGCGCGTCGAGGAAGCGCCGGTCGTGCGACGCCACCAGGATGGCGCCGGGATAGGCGCTCAAGGCCTGCTCCAGCGCACGCACCGAATCCAGGTCGAGGTGATTGGTAGGCTCGTCGAGCAAGAGCATTTGGGCAGGCTCCGCGGCCCATAGAGCGCAGGCAAGCGCCGCCTTCAGGCGCTCGCCCCCGCTCAATTTGCCGGAAGGCTGCCGCACCTGCGCCGCGCCCAGCCCGAGCAACGACAAATGACTGCGCAGCACCCCCTCTGGCAAGGGACTGCGAAGGTGCTCTGGTTTTCGCGTCAACAACGCTGGGAACCCTCGGCCGCCAACATGGAATGGAAACGCCACGATGTATTTCGCACGCAGGCGCAGGGGCGCACGCTCAACGGCCTTTACCGGTTCGGCTTGTCCCGTTCGGACAATCGGCTCCTGCCGTGGCCGACCATCACGCGGATCGCCGGAATCGAAGTGCCGGAGGCCCTGGCCATGGTTGCCAGCGGCATCCGCGCCGGGGCTAACCCGACCGACTGGCTCGGCACGATGTCCGCGATTGCGCTCTCGGAACTGCGCTTCCAGGCCTGGGACGGCACCGAATGGAAGGATGCGAGCCTGCATGAATATGAGCTCGCGGCACGGCACGGCGCGCGGGCGGGAAACTGGCCGCACCACCCGCGCGCCCTGGCTTCTTGACACGGCTTGATGCCGGGCAGCAGGCCGAGGTTGCCGTGCATATCGGAAGGAACCCGTCATCCGGCCGCCCGCCGGCTCGACAAATGCCGCCCCGCATCCGGCGCGAGCCGGACATACCCGATCAACGACACCAGCGTCAGCGCGCCCGCGAAGAGAAACGCCCAGCGAAAATCACCGAGCGTAAAGTGCGGCACCTCGCTGGCCTCGCCACGCAGCGACGCGGCAATCCTCAGCGACAGCGAGCCAAACGCAATGCCAAGGCCAATCGACATCTGCTGGGCAGCATTCCATAGCGTATTGGCGCTGCTCATCTGGTTTTGCGGGATATCGGCGTAGGCCAGCGTGGCGAGCGTGGAGAACTGCATCGAGCGCGTCACGCCGTAGATAAACACCACGAACAGCACGATGGCGAGCGGCGTCTCGGGCGTGAGCAACCCGCACGCGACGATGAACACGCTGGCGAAAGCCACGTCGACGATCGCGGTGGCGCGAAAACCGTAGTGTTGCAGCACGCGCGTGGTCAATGCCTTCATGCCGAGGTTGCCGAGCGCGCTGGCGAGCAGCAACAGCCCGGAGCGGAACGCGGACAGCCCGAAGCCAACCTGGAACAGCAGCGGCATCAGGTACGGCACCGCGCCGATGCCGATGCGGGTGACGGACCCGGTGATCACGGTGACCGAGAACGTCGGCACGCGCAGCGTCGTGAAATCGAGCAGCGGATGCTCGCGCCCCGCTGCATGGCGCACGGCGAGCACGCCCAGGACGAGGCCGGCGGCCACGAACGCGCCCGCCGTTGCCAGGCTGGAGCCTTGCTGGCTGGCCAGTTCCGTGCCATACAGCACGAAGGTGAGCGTGGTGCCGCTGAGCAGGAAGCCAACGACATCCAGCGGCTTGGGCTCGCTCGCGCGTTCGTTGCGGATCATCATGAAGGTGGCGATCAGCGCGGCGATGCCGAACGGCACGTTGAGCAGGAAGATCCAGCGCCAGGAGGCGTAGGTGGTGATGAACCCACCGATGGGCGGCCCCACCACAGGCGCCACGATGGCCGGCCAGGTGATGGTGGAAATGGCCTTGATCAACTGGCGCTTATCCGTGTTGCGCACCACGATCAGCCGCCCGACCGGCACCATCATCGCGCCGCCAATGCCCTGCAGCACGCGCGCCGCGGTGAACGCGAACAACCCGTTCGATGCGCCGCACAGCACCGAGGCCACCGTGAAAACAACGATCGCCCCGCCGAACACCGTCCTTGACCCGAAGCGATCAGCGATCCAGCCGCTGATCGGGATAAACACCGCCAGCGCCAGCATATAGGCCGTCATGCCCAGGCTCAGGTCATTCGGCCCGACCCCGAACGACTGCGCCATCTGTGGCAGCGCAGTGGCGAGCACGGTGGTATCGAGGTACTCCATGAAGAAGGTGGCCGCGACGAGATAGGGCAGGAATCTCATCGACGATGACTGGGTTTGCGTTTGGTCCATGGAGCGGCGGGTGCGGGGGGTGCGTGTCTGCGCGGCGAAGCGGGCGGACCGCTCTTTGCCACCGGGAAAGCCATTTCAAGCCAGGATGGCAATCATACCGGGCATCGGCAAAGGACGTTTCCCCCCGCCCCGCCCGCGCTTTGTTCAGTCCATCATGCCGCGCCTGCGCGCGCCGGGTCCTCCGCCTGGCGCTGCGGCACGGGCACCGGGTCGACATGGGTCATCACATTCAGCACGTCCTGAATCTGCATGGCGGCGAGGCGCGCCTCCACCGCAATACGGTGCCCTGCCTCGACCGTCATTGCGCCATCGATCTCCAGATGCACATCGACCAGGATCGCGTCGCCCATCTTGCGGGTCTTCAGGTCATGCAGGCCCAGCACGCCTGGCGTGGCAAGCATGGCCTGACGAATCGCCTCGATGCTCTGCGCGTCCACGGCACGGTCCATCAGGTCATGCAGGGCATCCCAGGAGAACTTCCAGCCCATCCGGGTCACCATCAGGCCGACCACCAGGGCGGCCACAGGGTCGAGCATGTGGTAGCCAAGCAGGTTGCCGCCGATGCCCACGGCGACCACCAGCGACGATGCCGCATCCGAGCGCGCATGCCATGCGTTGGCAACCAGCATGCTAGAGCGCACGCGCTCGGCCACCGCGAGCATGTAGCGGAACAACGATTCCTTTGCCGCCAGCGCGCCCAATGCCACCCACAGCGCGACGCCCTTGACCGGCTGGATCAACTCGGGATGCTCCAGCTTTTGCACGGCCGACCACAGCATGCCGACGCCGACCGCAAGCAGCAGCAGGCCGATCGCCAGCGAGGCGGCGGTCTCGAAACGCTGGTGGCCGTATTGGTGGTCGGCATCCGCGCCCTTGCGGCTATGGTGGCTGGCAAACAGCACCACAAAGTCCGAGACCAGGTCGGAGAGCGAGTGAATGGCATCCGCGATCAACGCCTGGGAGCCAGCCACCACGCCGGCCACCAGCTGCATGCAGGTCAGCAGGATATTCACGGCCACGCTCACCCAGGTGCTGCGCCGCGCCGCCTGGGCTCTGGCGGGCGTTTCTACTTCGGCCTCGTCGATGACCTCATCAGTTCGCATCGATGGATGACTCCTGTTGTCCGGTTAATGTCCGGTTCATGTCCGTTTAATGCCCAGTTAATGCCCAGTTAATGCCTTGCCGGCCAAAGCGCGGCCGCGCCCCAGCCATTCTAGCCACTCGAACAGCGCCATGCCGGCCAGCATGGCCAGCACAAAGACTGCGCCTTGCCATGCGCCCGCGCCCAGCAGTACCAGCGCGGGCCCCGGGCAGATCCCCGCCAGCCCCCAGCCCACGCCGAACAACAGGCTACCGCCAAGCAGGCGCCGGTCAATCCGGCGCGACGCCGGCAGTTGCATAGGCAAGCCCAGCAACGAGATGGCACGCCGCCGGGCGATGCCGAACGCCACCACGCCCACCGCGATGGCGCCGCCCATCACCAGCGCCAGCGAGGGATCCCAGCGCCCGGCAAGGTCAAGGAATCCGAGCACCTTGTCCGGATTGGCCATGCCGGCCAGGATCAGCCCGAGGCCAAACACCAGGCCAGAGGCCAGCGAGATCAACAAGGAAGAAAGGCGGTTCATATCGCTCCTCATGCTCCGAGCAGATGCCGTGCGACAAAGACAGTCGCAAAACCGGCCGCCATGAAGGCCGCGGTGGCCGCCAGCGAGCGTGGCGAGAGCCGCGACAGCCCGCAAACGCCATGCCCGCTGGTGCAGCCAGCGCCGTAGCGCGTGCCCAATCCCACCAGCAAGCCGGCCACGGCCAGCAGGCCGGCGCCGGCATGGACCCGGATCTGCGGCAGTGCGCCGAACAGGCGCCAGAGCAGCGGCGCCGCCAGCAGGCCAAGCACAAAGGCGATACGCCAGCCCGCTTCCGCGCGCGTTGGCCGCAGCAAGCCACCAACGATGCCGCTGATGCCCGCGATGCGCCCGTTGAGCAGCACGAGCGCGGCGGCGGCCAGGCCAATCAGCAAGCCCCCGCCCAGCGCGGACCAGGGCGTGAAGTGTGTCCAGTCAATGATCATGGCCAGTGGCTCCTTCATTCAGTGGGGCAATTTCAGCGGGGCAATACAAGGCGTAGAGCGTTTCGAGCACGGCCAGCACCCGCGCATCGGCAACCGCGTAAAAAATCCGCTTGCCATCGCGCCGCGTGTTGACCAGCCCTTCCGCGCGCAGCACACCGAGTTGCTGCGACAAGGTGGGTTGGTGGATGCCGAGCAGCGCTTCGAGTTCGCCCACCGACATCTCGCCCTGGCTGAGCTGGCAAAGCAGCAGCAGCCTGTCTTCATTGGCGAGGGCGCGCAGCATGGCGGTGGCGTCGCCCGCGGCGGCGCGCATCGTGTCCAGGCTCAGGGAGGGAGAAGCCGCTTGCATGGGTTCGGCAAAGGCCGGGCGAGACCCCGGCCTGCTAATCAATATACGGCTGAATATTATATCAAAAAGTATATTGATGCCAGCCGAAACCGGCCTTCAATGCGACATCAACACCGGAATGCCGGCGTGGCGCATCAGGGTGCGGGTGGTGCCGCCAGTGACCAGTTCACGCAACCGGGCGTGCCCATAGCCACCCGCCACCAGCAGGTCGGCCCGCAAGTGCGCCACCGCCTCCAGCAGCAACTGGCCGACCCCGTGGCTGCCTTGCACGGCGTGCATGACGCTGGTAACGCCCTGGCGCGCCAGGTGATCGCGCAGGCCGGCGTGCGCACCGGGCACATCGGGCATGCCGTGGGTCGCCGAGCCGTCATGCGTGCTGGACGCCGACACGACGGTGACACGCTTGGCCAGGCGCAGCAGGGGCATCGCATCGGCCACGGCCCGTGCAGCTTCCCGCCCACCATCCCATGCGATGGCAACATGCTCGCAGGGCAGATGCCGCACGCCCGGCGGCACCAGCAGCACCGGGCGGCCGGTGTTGAGCAACACATATTCCGGGGTCTGTGCCACCAGCACGGGAATGGACTCCGGTCCGGGCAAGCGGGCCAGGACAACCACGTCCGCCACCCGCCCTTGCTGGACCAGCGCCCAGCCCACGTCATCCTCGATGACCCGGTGGGTGAAGCCCACGCCGGGCGCCGCTTCGCTCATGGCCCGATGAAATGCGGCGCTGGCTTCGGCGCCTTGCGCCAGCAACTGGCGCCGGGCCAGTTCCGCGTAGTATCCCGCCTCGTCGCCCGCGCCCCGGAACGGCTCCAGCCGCATGCCGGTGGCCGTCACCCCGATCACATGGCCGGCCGAGCGCTGCGCCAGTTCCGCCGCCAGGTTGACGCGATCCGCACAGCCGGGGTCGGCACCGAGTTCGACCAGCACGGTCTTGAAATCCATGATGTTTTCCCTCCGATCTGGAGCCCCCTGCACACGGTTGCAGGCGTTTCTCCGACTATCCGAAAATGGACTCTACTCCGTGCGCGGGGCAGCGCAAGCGGGCAATGCGGGCGAATTGCGGCAGATCAACGCCGAGACCCTGCCGGGGCGCGGCCGGCGCGCGGGGCTACGCAAGCGGCGGCGGCTCGATCTGGCTGGCCATTGGCGCCAGCGCACGGATCAGCATGATGCTCATATCGGTGAACGCCAGCGTGCAACTGGCCAGCGTGCCACGCCAGTCCGCATCGGCCAGCGTCAGATTCTCCCAGACCTCGACCGGATGCTCGGGCGGCACGCCCTGCGCCACCAGCCAGGCGGCGATATCGCTGGGCATGAAATCCCACGGGCGCGGAATCACAATGGCGTTGCGCTGGTCCGCCAGCACGTGCACCAGATGGCGCTTGAACGGCTCCAGCTCTCCGCGCCGGTGAAAAGTCAGGAAGGTGGTCTCGTCAAAGCAAACCTTGCCGCGCGCGGCCAGCACCTGGGCCGAAGAGATGCCCGGCACGGTATCCACCGGATGGCCGCATGCCCGCTCGACCCGCTCCAGGTACTGGAAACCGCTGAAATGCATGTCGCCCATGAACAGCACCACGCAGCGCCGGCCGCCATGGTGCTCGGCGGCAACCCAGGCGAGCCGCTCCACCTGGTCCTGGTATCCCATGGTGACCACCTGGGCCGCCGGCGGCACCAGAGGGCGGACGGCGTCGATGACCGTGTCGAAGCCGGCCACGATGTCGGCGCCACGGATCAGTTCCGCCACGCCATGGGTCAGGAAGTCGAGGTGCCCGGGGCCAACGCCAGCGCAGATGATCATGAAGAATCCCGGCATCGATCGATGCAAAAGGGGACGGCGCGCGCATCGCCCCGTCAAGACAGGGCGCAATTATGCCAAGCCATCGGAGCGCGAGGCCTGCGCCGAGAAACGCCTGGCGCAAAAAAAGTACTTCAGGATCCGCAACTGGATGCCGATACCTGCTTCAGAGCCGAGTCAATGTCCCGCGAGCCCCACCCGGGCAAGGCAGGCATCCTCGGTCGTTAGCGACGTTTACCTCACTCATGCCAGATAGAGACAAAGCGCTCAGCATAGCCGACCCCCATCAGTTGTTCCGCAATTCGCTCGAGCAAGCCACCGATGCCGTCTTCATTCTGAACACGGACAACAAGGTGATCTTCCTGAACGCTGCTGCGGAGGCACTCTATGGCGCATCCCGTACGCAAGTCTTCGGCATGAACGTGGAGGCGCTCGTGCAAAAGCTGCCGGATACCGACGCACAGCGTGCCCAGCCCTTGCCCGCCGTCCAGATCCTGAGGCCGGATGGCGAACTTCGCTTTGGCCATGTCGCGGAATCCAGCACCCGCCTGGGAGACGTGACACTGCGCACGTTGCTGGTAAAGGTGGCCAACCACCCGGATGCCAGCCGCGACGATCACCCGTTGCTATCGGTCATTGCCGACGAGATCGACAGTGCCGTGCTGGTGGTCGATGCTGACTGGCACATCGTGTACGCCAACGCCGGGCTCACACGCATGCTGGGCTACAAGCCCTGCGAGCTCAGGGGCAAGACCCCGCGCGAGATACTGGCCGGCGAGTTCACCGATCCCGGCGTGATGCAGCGCCTGCATGCCCAGCGCTCATCCCCGGGCGGCGAGCGCCACGAGGCCCTGGTGTATGCGCGCGACGGCAACGCACTCTGGGTCAGCGCCACCGTGCGCCATCTGGTCAGCGCCACCGGCGACCGGCATCACGCCATCGTCATCCTCTCCGACATCACCCAGCAGCGGACCTACGAGATGCTGCAGCGAAAGGTACTGCAAGCCATGGTGATGGAGCAGCCGCTGCCCGCCGTGATGGAGTTGATCTGCGAAGAAGTACAACGCGTGGCACCCTCCGTGATCGCGTCCGTGCTGCGTGTGGACGCCGATGGGCGCCTGCACCCGCTGGCCGCGCCTGGCCTGCCGCCGGGCTATTCGGCGGCGCTGGACAGCCTGATCATCGGGCCATCCGTAGGCTCTTGCGGCACGGCCGCCTGGCTGGGCGAGCCGGTGATGGTCAGCGATATCGCCAACGATCCGCTTTGGGCGGATTTTCGCGATCTTGCCCTACCCCTCGGCCTGGCGGCATGCTGGTCCTATCCGATCAAGGCAAGCGATGGCCGCGTGCTTGCCACGCTGGCCTTCTACTACCGCACCGTCCGCCAGCCCGACGCCTTCCACCAGCAACTGGCCGAGGTATGCGCCTCGCTGTGCAAGCTCGCGTTCGAGCGCGAGGAAGCTGCCGAGCGGATCCTGCAGCTCGACCACTACGATTCACTGACCGGCTTGCCCAACCGCAGCCTGCTGCAGATGCAGGCCGGCACCCTGCTGCTCGCGGCACGCTCGGCCGGCACCACGCTCAGCGTGCTGTTCGTCGACCTGGACCGCTTCAAGCATATCAACGACTCGCTCGGCCACGTCGGCGGCGACAAGCTGCTGCGCGAGGTCGCGCAACGCCTTAGCGCGCACGCCGGGGATACCGCGCTGGTGGCGCGGCTGTCGGGCGACGAATTCGCGCTGGTGCTGCCCGACAGCGACCGCACCCAGACCATTGCGGCGGGCAAGCGCATCCTGGCCGCGCTGCGCCAGCCGCTGCGCATCGACCACGCCAGCATTGCACCCTCGGCCAGCATCGGCATCAGCATGTTCCCTGGCGATGGCGATGCGCTGGACTACCTGCTGCACTGCGCCGAGATGGCCATGTACGACGCCAAGGCCGCGGGGCGCAACCTGTTCCGCTTCTTCAGCATCGAGATGAACTGGGCCGCCCAGGAGCGCCTGGCGCTGGAGTCCGCGCTGCGCGACGCCCTGCTGGCAGAGGAGCTTCATCTGAACTTCCAGCCGCAGGTGTTCCTGCGCGATGGACGTCTCTACGGCCTGGAGGTGCTGGTGCGCTGGCACCACCCGCACTTTGGGATGGTGTCGCCGGACCGCTTCGTGCCACTGGCCGAAGACAGCGGCCTGATCGGCACGCTGGATCGCTGGGTGCTGGAGCAAGCGTGCGCGCAGCTAGCGGCCTGGCGCCGGGAAGGGCTTTCCGTACCCACGATCTCCGTCAATATTTCGCCCGCCAGCTTCCGCGACCCGGGGCTGCCGGCGCAAGTGGCCGAGACCCTGGCCCGCCATGGGCTGCCCGCCCAGGCGCTGGTGCTGGAAATGACCGAAGGGCTGCTGATGGAAGACGACGCTGGCCTCGCTGCCACCGTTGCCGCCATCCACGCGCAGGGCGTGCGCCTGTCCATGGACGACTTCGGCACGGGATATTCCAGCCTGGGCTACCTCAGGCAGTTGCCCGTGCACCAGCTCAAGCTGGACAAGAGCTTTGTGATCGACCTGGAAAGCGATGCCGCCGCCCGCGAGTTGGCCAGCGCCGTCATCCGCATTGGCGACAGCCTGAAGCTCGCGGTGATCGCCGAAGGCGTGGAAAACGAAGCCCAGCGGCGCTTCCTGTTATCGCAGGGATGCCATATGGGGCAAGGCTACCTGTTCTCGCGCCCGCTGGATGCCCTGGCGGTGGCGAAATGGATCGCCGCGCCACGGGCGGTTGAGCGGCAGCCGGCGGAACATGGGGAGCTGCACTCCCGGCGTTGAAGGAAAAGGCGGTGGCGACCTAGGCCGGCACCGCCCGCTGGCTACTTGGCGGCGCGCTTTTCCAGCAACGGCTGGCTCACGCCCTGCACGCCCACCAGCCCGAGCACGGTGGTTAGCCCGACCTGGGCGCCTTCCCAGGCGTTGGTCGGGTCGTACCACTCATCGCGGGCGTGGAAGCCGCCGGTCTTGCCGCCGCTGCCGATGATGATGGCGGGAATGCCCAGCGACATCGGCACGTTGGCGTCGGTGCTGCCACCGCGCAGGCTGGGCGTGCCCTTGCCGTAACCCTTGATGGCGCGCACCGCCGCCTGCACGATAGTGGCGTCAGGTGGGGTGCTGCCCGCCGGACGGTCGCCGATCAGCTTGACCTGGTAAGTGATCTGGCTGGCGGCGTCGGCCGGATGCCAGCGGCGGTTTTCCTCGGCAACCCCGGCCTCGATGGCCGCCATGATCTGCTTCTCGGTTTCCAGTAGCGACGGCGTAGCGTTGGAGCGGATATCGACCGCCATGCGCGCATCGCCCGCAATCGCGTTGACCGACGTGCCGCCGCCCACCGTGCCCACCGTGAACGTGGTCTTGGGATCCTCGGGCGGGCGCACGTCGCTCACCTTGGCAATGGCCCGCCCCATCGCGTGGATGGCACTGGGCAGGCCGAAGGCGCCGAAGCTGTGGCCCCCCGGGCCACGGAACGTCACCTCGTAACGATGGCTGCCGGTGCCGAGCGACAGCACCCGGTCGCCCACGCCCGGCTCCAGCCCGACCATGCCATCGATATCCGGGTGATCGCGAAACACGGCCTTCATGCCGCGCAGGTTGCCCAGTTCTTCCTCGCCCACGTTGCCAACGAACAACAGGTCGCCCACGGTGCGCACCTGATTGTCGTTGAGCACCTTGAGCCATGACAACAGGACCGTCAGCCCGCGCGTGTCATCCGAGATGCCTGGCGCATAGAGACGGCCATCGCGCGGCTTGACCGTGACATCGGTGCCTTCAGGAAAGACCGTGTCCAGATGCGCCGAGATCAGCAGCTTGGGACCGCTCCCGCTGCCCTTGCGGATGCCGATGGCATTGCCCTCGGCATCGATATGCGCATCGGCAAGGCCAAGCGCCTTGAGCCGGGAGAGGAAATGCTCGGCCCGTGCCTTCTCCTTGAACGGAGGCGCAGGGATCTCGGTCAGCGCCTTGAGATCGCCCAGCGAGCGCGCGTCATCCGCCTTCACGTCGGCCAGCACTTTCTTGACCAGCGGGGTGGCTTCGAGCGTGGCGTAGGTGCGCTCCACCGCAGGCGAGACCGTTGGCACGGGGATGGTCTGCGCAACGGCGTGGGTGCCTGCCAGGGCGAGCGCCGCGAGCGCCAGGGAAAGCGGACGGAACGGGTTGGCAACAGATTGGGGGCGTACTTGCATGGCGGGGCGATGGCTCCGGAAAGGACATGGCGGCAAGACAAACGGCACAGGCATCAGGCGTGGCCGGGCGAAGCCATATTCTGCCAGCGAGGCAGGAGATGGTGGGCGGCAAGAAGTGGGCGGCATGAGGCATCCATGTGCCGGGCAAGGTAATTGGATTACCATTCCATACTTGGCGGCAGGCTATGCCGTGCCAGTTGCCCGCCTTCCGGCTTGTCCGGTGTCCACGCTGCATAGAGGTCTTACCGAGGGTGATGTGGTAGAAGCAACGATTGAGATGTCCAGCCCTCACGGCCTGCAGGGCCGCAGGGCCACACGGCTGACCACCACGGCCAGCCAGTTCGAGTGCAACATCCAGCTGAGCAGCGACGGCTGCACGGCGGATGCCAAGAATGTGTCCGAGGTCATGCGCTTGTCGGCGCGCGCCGGCCTGCGCTTGCGCATCCAGGCCAGCGGCGCGGATGAGTCGGTGGCGCTGCGCGTCATCTGCGCCTTGCTGACCGACTAAGCGGCCGGCCCGGCAGTCAGCGACCATGCCCATCACCTACCTGCGCAACCTCACCGGACGGGTACGCAGCCCGCGCGCCAACCGGCAGCTTGCCGGCTATCTCAGCTTCGTGGCCGGCGCCACCAACGCCGGGGGCTTCCTTGCCGTGCAGCAGTACACCTCCCACATGACGGGCATCGTCTCGGCCATGGCGGACCACCTGGCGCTGGGGCAGGTCGGGCTGATCCTGGAGGGACTTGGCGCGCTGCTGTCCTTCCTGGCTGGCGCGGCCACTTCCGCCGTGCTCATCAACTGGGCACGGCGCGAGCACCTGAACAGCGAATATGCCCTGCCCCTGATGCTGGAGGCCTTCCTGTTGCTGTGCTTTGGCTTGCTCGGCGGCAACCTTGGCAATCACCAATGGCTGTTCATACCCGCCACGGTGATGGTGCTGTGCTTCATCATGGGCCTGCAAAACGCCATGATCACCAAGATTTCCCACGCCGAGATCCGCACCACCCATATCACCGGGATGGTGACCGATATCGGCATCGAGCTCGGCAAGCTGTTCTACTGGAACCTCGCCAAATCCGACGAGGCCAGGCCGCCGGTGCTGGCCAACCGGTCCCGGCTGCGCATGCTGGCCATGCTGGTGGCGCTGTTCTTCTTCGGCGGCGTCGTCGGCGCGCTGGGCTTCAAGCATCTGGGATTCAGCGCCACGCTGGCGCTGGCGGCTTTGCTGCTGGTGCTGGCGTTCGTGCCGGTGGTGGACGATGCGCGGGCCCACGGCGCGCGGCTGGCCGCCTACGGGCGCAAATGGGCGCGCGAGGTCTTGCGCGATGTCCATGCCCTGTGGCTGGCCGCGCGCGACCCGCGCACGCCTTGGTACGCAAAAGCCATGGCCCTGCTGGTGGCGGGCTACGCGCTGTCGCCGATCGACCTGATCCCCGACTTCATCCCGGTGCTCGGCTACCTGGACGACGTCGTGCTGGTGCCGCTCGGGGTCATTCTGGCCATCCGGATGATCCCGCCGGACCTCATGCGCGAGTACCGGGCCGCCGCCGTTGCGGCCGGGCAACGCCCAAGCAGCCGCATGGCGGCAGCAGTCATCATCGCGTTGTGGATTGGTAGCGCGCTTGTGATGGCGGCGCTGCTTGCGCGCTATGTTCCGTGGCTCCGGAGCAACTGATTTTCGATTCCAGGCCCTGAAGGTACGCGCGGACACATTGGTTTGCATTTGGCACGGCCAGCGCTACCTACAATCGAATTGTCGGGAGGCACATCCCGCCCATCACCGAGCCAGCAACGCATCATGCAGGACCAAGCCTTACCCCCCACCGCGACCTGCCTGCAGGGCTTGCGCGATCTCGCGGCCCTGCTCACCGCGGGCTCCCTGCTCCAGTCCGCCACCTTGCAGGTCATTGCCGAGTACGAACGGCACGCCCGCACCTCCGAAGACAATTACTGCGCCCGACGGCATAGCTGGGACTAGACTCGCCCCGGCAGCGCTGCCGGTCAGTGCTTGCATGCCAGCGGCGAACGCACACCGCCGTCGCGCACCAGCGGCAGGATGGTCGGCGCCAGCGATTTGAGCAACTGCACGGACAGCGCGCTGGTGAAGGCATAGCGCGCGGCATAGGGCTCTTGCACGTACGCCGTGACGTTGCCGAAGTAACGGTCGCCAAGGAAAAACACGAAGGTGGCCGAGCGGCTGACCACGCGCGAGGAAATCAGCCTGCCGCCTGGCCCGTAGACTTCGTAGCGATGATCGCCCGTGCCGGTCTTGCCGCCCGCCACGATGCCGCTGCCAACCAGCGCTGACTTGAGCATGCCCGCCGTGCCCGAATCCACCACGCCGATCAGCGCGGCGCGTACCACGTCGGTGATATCCTCGCTCAGCAAGCGTGTGCCCTTCTGCCCCAAGCCAAAGTCAGTCGCGTACGGCGTGCCCGCCGCAAATTCCAGGCTGCGCAGCGCCGTGGCCTGCTGGCGCACGCCATTGCCCTGCACGATGCCGACCAGCTCGGCCAGCGCGGCCGGCCGGTCCCCCGCGGCACCGATTGCCGAGGCATAGGACGCCGTGATCGCGCTGAACGGATAGCCCAGGCGCTGCCACCGGCGCGCAATTTCAACAAAGGCCTGGCGCTCCAGCTGGCTGCGGATGCGGCGCGTCTGGCCGCCGGGATGGCGGGTCTTGAACAGCCACGCATACACCTCCTGGCGTTGCTCGGTGCTGTCGCGCAAGGCTTCATCCAGGCTGGCATCGGGGCGCTGGCGCAGGTAATTGAGCAGCCATAGCTCAAGCGGATGCACGCGCGCCAGGTAGCCCCGGTCATTCAGCGAAAAGCTGGTTGGTCCGTATTTGCTGTACAGCTTGGCCAGCTTCTCATCGGTCAGCCCCGCCTTGGGCAGGGTGGCAAGCATGACCTTGTTGAACTGCGCCGGATCGATGTCGGGATCGATGCTGCGCAGCGTCACCGCCAGCCCCACCGGCGAGAAATGGCGGTTCTGGAGCACGCGCCTGGCCGCTTCCTGCTGGCTCATGCCGCGATATTTCCCATAGAAGGCACGCAGGTAGTCGCTGCCCTCCTTGTCGGCAAAGCGCACCAGGTAGGCGCGGCGCTGCGGCGCGGCCGGATTGTTCAGCCAGTCGTCGGCATCGGGATGCAAGCGATAGGTTTCGTAGCGCACGATATCGCGCATCAGGCGGATAAAGACCAGATTCACCGAGTGCTCGAACGCTTCGCGCACGGTCATGATCTTCATGTTTTCCCAGCGCTCGAAGTTGGTGAACGTCTGCAGCCCGCCCCCGGTAAAGAAAGCCTCTCCCGCGCTGCCGGAATAGCGGCGCAGCATGGCGGCTTCCAGCATGGCGCGGCGGCTCTTGTCGGGCGCGGCGAGCAGGTAGCTCACCACCCACTGGGTCAGCGCATCCAGCTTGGCCGGCTTGATTTCGCGCAGCTCGGCGGCGGACATGCCGGCATATTTCTCGTGGAGCTCGGAGAGGATTTCCAGGTAGGTCACCAGCGTGCGCAGCTTGGCGGTGGAGCCCAGGTTCAGCCGCGCGCCGCGGTTCAGGTCGAACGGCAGGTCCAGGTTGTCGGCCTGCACGCGCAGCAGGTTGGCGCCGTCGACCTTCTCGTAGAGCGTGAAGCTGATCGCCAGCTTGCCCGGGTCGTCGCCCTCGCGCAGCAGGTTGTGGCCGTACATCCCGAAGTCATGCGCGCCGTCGCGCGTGCCCGCCCGCAGCAGCGCCTCGGTGACCACGCGTTGCAGGCCCGTGTTGATGGTGCTGTGGGCAGTCAGGTCGAGCCGGTCCAGCTCGTAGCTGCTGCCAAGGTCAAGATAACGCAGTAAATCGGTGCGCACCCCGCTGATGGCCTTGCGCGAGATAAATGACACCTCCGGCCGGTCCAGCGCCGGCGCGCCCAGCGTCAAGGACTGGGCCAGCGAAGCGTCGCGCAGCCAGGGCGGGATGGCGCCGGCAGCCGAAAGCAAGCGGATGTAGCTGTCGGTCAGCTCCACCAGCGTGGCTGTATCGCGACGCAGGAAATGCGATGGCCCGCGCTGCGCAATGATCAGCGAGAGCGCTTGCTTGAACACCCGCGCCTGCCGCTGGCCGAGTTCGCCCTCGCCCTGCCCCGCGCCGGGTCCCGGCCCGGCGGCGTTCGCCAGCAAGCGGTTGGCCTCGTCGAAATCCTGACCGTACCAGGCCCACAGGCCATCGCCCAGCCCGTTGACCTCACCCAGGCCGGCCCGGGCCGAGAGTGGCACGGTATTGAGGTAATCCAGCAGGATGCGCTCCCTGGCGGCCACCGTGTTCGGGCCATCCAGGTAAGCGCGCATCGATGCGCTGGCCATCTGGCGCAGCTTTTCCTTGGGCGAACCGGTGCGGCCGGCGCGCGAATGCCGGTATTTCTCGATCTGGGTAGCGAGCGTGCTGCCGCCGGCGGCGTCGTGCTTGTCGTTGAAGAAATGCACGCCCTGATCCATTGCGGCGCGCGTGAAACGCCGCACATCCAGCGCGGGATTACGCGTGGGGAATTCGGGATCGAGCAGGTCGCGGTTCTCGATGAAGAGCAGCGCGTTCACGAGCAGGGCCGGAATGTCCTCGAACCTGGCGTAGGTACGAGGCGGCGTGCGCCTGGCGCCAAATGGCAGGTCATTGCAGTCGAGCAGGTCCAGGCCGGCCTGGGTCTTCTCGTGATAGGGCGCGAACAGGCCGGCGTCCGTCAGTTCCAGCATGCGGTCAGACCACTGTGCCTGGCGTTCGCGCCGAAAGCCCCTCGCTTCCAGCAATTCGGTGAACTGCGGTATCCGGCTATAGCCGAAGCGCAGGTCATAGGGGCCGTCGTCCGGAAAGCGGATGCGCTCGCTCGGGCCGTCCCTTACCGCGAAGGCGACGTCTTTCGCCCGCCCGGCGAAGTAGCGCGCCTGCAACCGCGAGGTGGCGAGTTCCTCGGCAACGACGGCGCAAAGGAGGTAGCCGCCCCCTACAAGCAGAGCCAATACCAGGAGCCTGGGCCAGACACGTCGACGCACGATTCAGGTCCGTTTGCGAGGAAACCGGGGCTTTTCCCGGCGCGTCGGCCTATGCCGGGCGCCTGCTGGCAACGATGGCACTATTCCGCCACTCTCGTCACAACGTATACCCTAGTCTAATGGGGCCTAACGCACAAAGTGCGCGTGCACCAGCCCGGCGTTTGCTGCCATGTTCCCGTCATTTCCTGCCGCTCACCGGCGCTCCCGGCCCGCCTGGCCGCCCGGCCGCCTATATGCGGAACGCCGCGATAGCCTGGTCAAGCTGGCGCGCCTGATCCTCCATCGACGCGGCAGCAGCAGCGGCCTGCTCGACCAGCGCCGCGTTCTGCTGGGTGGCCTGGTCCATCGACGCCACCGCCTGATTGACCTGCTCGATGCCGCTGCTCTGCTCGACCGAAGCCGCCGCAATCTCGCTCATGATGTCGGTCACCCGGCGGATCGCCGCGACCACCTCCTCCATGGTGCTGGCCGCGCGCCCGGCCTGGCCACTGCCCAAAGCCACATGCGCCAGCGACGTCTCGATCATGGACTTGATCTCGCGGGCCGCCCCGGCGCTGCGCTGAGCCAGGCCGCGCACTTCGCCGGCAACCACCGCGAACCCGCGCCCCTGCTCCCCGGCGCGGGCCGCTTCCACGGCGGCGTTGAGCGCCAGGATATTGGTCTGGAAGGCGATACCGTCGACCACGCCGATGATCTCTGCGACCGTCCTGGCCGCCGTGCTGATATCGCCCATGGTGGCCAGCACATCGCCCACCACCGCACCGCCCTGGCTAGCCACCTCGACCGCGCTAACGGCAAGCTGGCTGGCCTGGCGCGCATTGTCTGCGTTCTGGCGCACGGTGGAGGTCATCTGCTCCATGCTAGAGGCCGTTTCCTCGAGCGAGGCAGCCTGCGCTTCCGTGCGGCTGGACAAATCCGCGTTGCCCGCGGCGATCTGCCGGGTGGCCGCCGTGATCGCTTCCGAGCCCTGGCGCACCCGCCCCACGGTAAGCGCAAGGCTGGCCTGCATGCGGGCGAGGCCTTCCAGCAGGCGGCCCATTTCATCGCGGCGCGTGACCTGCACCGTGTGGCTCAGATCGCCGGCCGCGATGCGGTCGAATTGCGCCAGCGCCAGCTCCAGCGGGCCAACGATGGCACGCAGCAGAAACACCGCGCAGGCGGCCGCCACCAGCAGCGCCAGCACGATCGCGGCAATCACGCCATGGCGAAAATGCCGGTACGCCACCTGCGACGCTTCGAAATTGCCCGCGGCCATCTTCATCTGGAACTGGCTCAGCTTCAGGCTGCTGTCGTTGGCGTCCCGAAACAGCCTGGACAGCTTGCCATCCATGATCTGGTCGGCCAGCGCGCGATCCTTGGCGCGCAGCGCGGCGATGATGGCAGCGATGCCTTCGCGGTTGGCGGCATCCCGCTTGGCCGACACGGCCACCGCGAGCTGGTCTTCCTCACTGTCGCGCGGCAGGGCCATGAAGCGCTTCCAGGCCTCGTCAGAGCGCCGCGTGAGCTCTTCGGTGCGCTCCAGCAGGCCCGGGGCTTCCGGGCTGTCCGGGTACAGCATGGCGCGGTCCAGCGCGGTACGCGCCCGGGTGAGGCTCAGGTCCGCCTCGCCTAGCGCCAGGGCAGAGGCAAGCTGGTTTGCGTAAGTGGACTCATGGGCGTCGTTGGCGGCGCGCAGGCCAAGCAAGCCGGCCACGCCCACACCAAGCGCAAGCAGGAACAGCAGGGAGACGGTGGCAATGAGACGGGCGCGGATGGTGAGGCTGGCAAGCATGTGAGAGAGGCCCGGATAGTGAAAGGCTGAGATGCCGCGCTGGGCGGAAAACCTGTCTATCGGTGCGCTGCAACAACAACTTGAGGCCGTGCCATCGCTTGTGCGCAAGACCTCACCTGAAGGACGAATTCGGGCACCGCGATTGATCTTGCGCAAACTTTCATGCGTCCGCGCGCCAGCCTCGGTCAAGTCCCGGCAAAGCAGACCGTTAGCCCAGTGATCTCAATCTCCTGTTCCAGACGATGATGAAAAACCTGAGCGTGCGCACTGCCCTGTTGGCGGTCCTGGTGACCTTTGCCTGCATGATCGTGTTCGGGGCGGGCGTTGGCGTGCTCGCGCTGCGCGCCGCGGACCAGGCGACCGGTCGCGTGCAGCAACTCTCCGCCAGCGCCCTGCTGCTCAACGATGCATACAAGGACATGACCCGGGCGCGCTCGGCGCTCGCACGCGCCTACGCCTCGGCCCGCGAGGGCAGCGCCGAAGTCAACACCGGCGCGCTCGATGCCGCCGGCAAATCGCTCAAGCGCTCGGACGAGGCGTTGCAGCGCTTCGCGGCCGCGCCCTTGCTGGAAGGCCAGGACGACGCCCAGCGCCGCCAGGTCGTGGATGCCGCGCGCCGGCATGCCGGCACGGTCGAGCGAGCCCTGGCCGCCTTGCGCGCGGGAGACCCCGCCGCCTACGCGGCGATCAACGACCGCGACATCACCGTTTCCGGGGCGGAGTATTCGGTGGGCGTCGAGCGCTTCCAGGAACAGGCGAGCCAGCTGGCGCAGCAGGAAACCGAGACTAGCAGCTCGCGCTACCAGTGGGTGGTGAAGCTTGTGGTGGTTGGCATCACTGCCGCGCTAGGCTTGATCGTCGCAGTGCACCTCGGGCTGCGCGCGGCCATCGTGGCGCCGCTGGCCACGGCCGCCGAGCACCTCGATCGCGTGGCGCAGGGCGACCTGAGCCATCCCGCCGCTGCCGCCGGCAACAACGAGGTAGGCCGCGTGCTGGCCGCCGTGGCACGCATGCAGGCTGCGCTCACGCGTACAGTCAGCCAGGTGCGCGCCAGCTCGGACTCGGTCAACATCGGCGCGCGCGAGATCGCGGCCGGCAATACAGACCTGTCCTCGCGCACCGAGCAGCAGTCCGCTTCGCTCGAGCAAACCGCGGCCAGCATGGAGGAGCTCACCTCCACGGTGAGCAACAACACGGAGAGCGCGCGCCAGGCCAGCGCGCTGGCCGCAGAAGCGGCGCGGCTGGCCACGCGCGGCGGCGACGACGTGCGCGGCGTGGTCCAGACCATGGGCGACATCAGCAGCAGTTCGCAACGGATCGCCGACATCATCGGCGTGATCGACGGCATTGCCTTCCAGACCAATATCCTGGCGCTCAACGCCGCCGTGGAAGCGGCGCGCGCGGGCGAGGCGGGCCGCGGCTTCGCCGTGGTGGCGGGCGAGGTGCGCGCGCTGGCGCAGCGCAGCGCCAACGCCGCAAGGGAGATCAAGTCGCTGATCGACGACTCGGCCAGCAAGGTGGGCGCCGGCAACGCGCTCGTCGCCCAGGCCGGCCAGACCATGAGCGAGACCGTGGATGCCGTGGGCCGCCTGGCGCGGATCATGGAAGACATCTCGTCGGCGTCGCTGGAACAAAGTGCCGGCATCGTGCAGGTCAGCCAGGCGGTGACGCAGATGGAAGCCGTCACCCAGCAGAACGCCGCCCTGGTAGAACAGGCAGCCGCCGCGGCCGGATCGCTGGAAGCGCAGGCGCGCCAGCTTGCCGAGGCGGTGGGTGCCTTCCGGCTTGCGCCGGCAGCCTGAGGGACTGCCAGCCCCCCAGCCAAACCAAGCCGACTTCAAGCCACCCTCACACGGCCGTGATGCCGCGCTGCAAGGTGGTCTTGAGCATGGAGAACACCTGCCGCGCCACCGGGTTGGCCGCATTGGGCCGCGCCCACAGGTAGTACGTCACATCGGGCAGGCGCGGCAGCCCGTCCTTGTCGCCCAGCACCCGCATGTCGGCGCCCAGCAGGTCGATGCTGCGCGCCGTGATCCCCAGACCAGCACGAATCGCCGCCTTGATGCCGATCAGGCTCGGCGCGAAATACGCCGCGCGCCAGGGCACGCCGCCCTCCTTCAGTGCATCCAGCGCCAGCTTGCGAAACAGGCTGGGCTCGTCAGCCAGGATCAGCGGCACCGTGCTGCCGCTCTCATAGGCGAAATCCGCCGCGCAAACCCAGATCGTGGGTGAGGTGCGCAAGACCAGGCCGTCCAGGCTGGTGTCTTCCCGGGTGGAAACGGTCAGGTCGATCTCCCCCCTCCGCAACGATTCCATCAGGAAGGGGCTGCGCCCCACATGGATCTCCAGCCGCAGGGCGGGCGACGCACGCGCGATATGCGACAACAGCGGCGGCAGGATCGTGTCGGCCACATCGTGCGGCGCCCCGATCCGCAACGAGCCGGTCAGGTCGCCCTCGCGCAGCACGCGCAGTGCTTCGTCGTTCAGGTTCAGCAATTGCCGCGCGTATTCCACCAGCTTGTTGCCGTGCCGCGTGAGCTGCTTGCCGCGCCCGTGCCGCTCGAACAGCGCCAGCGCCACCTGCTCCTCGAGCCGCTGCATCTGCTGGGTGACGGCGGACTGGGTGCGGTGCAGCCGCTGCGCCGCGGCGGCAAAGGTACCGTGATCGGCAATGGCCACCAAGGTGCGCAACAGGTCCAGATCGAGATTACGCATTCATTAGACTTGCTTAAGTATTTTCATGAGTGATTAAGTGGTTTCAGGTGCCAGCCTTCATTACAGTGAAACCATGCAAGGTTATGCAACACCCCGCAAACCAAGAACCATCAAGACTCAGCAAGGATTCTAGAGACATGTCGATCGCACAACAACGCCAGGCCGCCGTCGGGGACACAATTCAATCCATCAAGGAAATCGTAGCTAGCGGTGGCGTCACCCGCGAATCGCTGGCCAGCGTGCTGAGCCAGGTGGAGCAGCTCGCGGCCAAGCCGCACCTGTGGGCTCAGAGCGAATTCGCCCCACCGGAGGAAGGCGAACGCCAGGCCCGCTACCTGATCGCAGAAGATCCCGACCAGACCTTCGCGCTGTACCTCAACGTGATGCGCCCCGGCAAGCGCATTCCCCCGCACGACCACACCACCTGGGCCTGCGTGGCGGGCGTGGTGGGCACCGAGTACAACGACGTCTACCTGCGCACCGACGATGGCAGCGAGCCGGGCGTCGGCACGCTGAAGCACTCGCACACGGTGGAAGTGGGCCCGGGGTCGGGCATCGCGCTGCTGCCCGAGGACATCCACTCGGTGGAGATCCGCGGCGAATCCGTGATCCGCCACCTGCACATGTACGGCCGCGCGCTGGAAACCCTGACCGGGCGCACTGCCTACGACCTCGAGACCGGCCGCTGCCAGGCCATGAGCGTGGGCGTCAAGACACGCCGCTAGACGGCACCCGGGAGGTGCGGCGCTAACCAATCCTCAGCCCCCCACCTCCCGGCTTCCGCCGAAGCCCATATCCAACGCATTTCCAGTTGCCTTCCGCCCGCGTGCGGCCAGGAGGCCTGGCCCCCTTTTTGCCTGAACAAACGCATGCCCGCCATCCTGCACACGCCCGACACCCGTTACACCCAAGTCGACCCGGCCACCCTCAAGGCCTGGCTGCACGACCAGGACGAGATCGCCCTGTTCGATATCCGCGAGCATGGCCAGTATGGCGAAGGCCATCCGTTCTACGCGGTGCCGCTCCCCTTTAGCCGGCTGGAGCTGGATATCGGCCGCCTGGCCCCCAACACCGCGGCGCGCATCGTGCTGGCGGACGACGCCGACGGCGTGGCAGCGCGCGCCGCGCAGGCCCTGGCCACCCTCGGCTACACCCGCCTGTTCGTGCTGGACGGCGGCGTGCCGGGCTGGCAAGCCGCCGGCTATGCCTTGTTCGCTGGCGTCAACGTGCCCTCCAAGACCTTCGGCGAGCTGGCCGAGCACCATTACCGCACGCCGCGCGTCTCGGCCGCGGAGCTGGCGGCCATGCAGGCAGGCGAGCAAGCTCCGGTGGTGCTTGATGGCCGACCCGTCTCGGAATTCCGCAAGATGAATATCCCCGGTGCCATCTGCTGCCCCAACGGCGAGCTGGCTTACCGGCTGCGCGACCTGGTACCGGATCCGGCGACGCCCATCGTGATCAACTGCGCCGGCCGCACGCGCAGCATCATCGGCGCGCAAACCCTGATCAACTTCGGCGTGCCCAACCCTGTGTTCGCGCTGGAAAACGGCACCCAGGGCTGGTACCTGAACGATTACAAGCTGGAACACGGCGGCACCCGGCGCTATCCCGACAGCGCCGCGCCTGCCGGGCTGGATGCCGCCCGGGCCGCGGCGCAGACGATGGCGGTGCGCTTTGCGGTACCGCATATCGACGCCGCCGAAGCGGGCGCGTGGCTCAACGACCGCTCGCGCACCACCTTCCTGTGCGACGTGCGCACGCCGCAGGAATACGCCGCCGGCTCCGTGCCCGGCGCCCAGAACACGCCGGGCGGCCAGTTGATGCAGGCTACCGACCAATACGTGGGCGTGCGCCGCGCGCGCCTCGTGCTGATCGATGCCGATGGCGTGCGCGCCACGGTGGTGGCGAGCTGGCTGCGCCAGATGGGCCATGACGCCGTGGTGCTCGAAGGCGGGCTTGCAGCTGCGCTTGCCTGCGGCCTCGCCGCGCCCGCCGGCCCCGTGGCGCCCTCCCGTGCCTTGCCGGGCATCGACGCCAGCTCGCTGGCGGCGGGCCTGGCCGGGCGGCAGCTGCTGGCGCTCGACGTGCGCGCCAGCATGGCGTATCGCGCCGGGCACGTGCCTGGCAGCCGCTGGTCGATCCGCCCGGTGTTTGCCCGCGACCTCGCCGGCGTGCCGCGCGACACGCCAATCGCGCTCATCGGCGATGACGATCAACCGGGTGTGGCCGCGCTGGCCGCCGGCGAACTGGCCGCACTTGGCTACAGCGACATCAGGCTGCTCGCCGGCGGCACAGGCGCCTGGCAGGCGGCAGGCCATGCGCTGGCAAGCGATGCCGGGGATGGCGATGCACCAAACGGCCTGCCCGATGCGCGCTGCATCGATTTCCTGTTCTTCGTCCATGACCGTCACGACGGCAACAAGGAGGCTGCTCGCCGCTACCTGGCCTGGGAAACCAACCTGATCGGCCAGCTCGACGCGCAGGAACTGGCCACTTTCCGCTTCGCCTGATCCGTACAGCGTCCTTCCAACATGACCCGCCATCAGCGACCGAGCCCGTCACGCAGCCACCTCGCGCCCCTCGCGGCGGGCAACGGCGCGCATGGCTGGCAAGGCGAGTCGCGAGGCATTGATTCCCATCCGGCTCGACGGTGCAGCGCCAAGGGGACACCCCGGCATTCCGGGGACACAGGGGCAAGAGGCAGTGACCGGTATGCCAGACCGGCCACCGGGGCCACGAAAGCCTGCCTAGCCCCCTTCGCTCTGACAACTCTCTACATACACAGGGGTTTTTCATGTCACGCATCCAGCAAGTCCTGACCCGCACCTTCGCCACCGCTGTCACCGTCACCCTCGCCATGGCCGACGCGCCCGCCAGCGCGCAGCCGCTCGCGCCGGTCGGCGGCTTTCCCTCGCAGCCGCTGCGCTTCGTCTCGCCGTTTCCCGCCGGCGGCGGCAACGATGCCGTCACGCGCATCGTCACTACGCGGCTCGGCGAAGTGCTAGGGCAGACCGCCGTCACCGACAACCGCGGCGGCGCCGGCGGCAATATCGGCACGCGCTTCGTCGCCGAGGCCAAGCCGGACGGCTACACCCTGCTGACCTCGCAGGTGTCGGTCATGGCCGTGAACCCGACGCTGTACAGCGCGCCCGGCTTCGACCCGATCAAGAACTTCATGCCGGTCACGCAAATCAATGCGGCGCCGCTGGCGATCGTGGTGGCAGCCAACGCGCCCTGGCAGACCTTTGCCGAACTGGCCACGCAGGCCAAGGCCCAGCCGCAAAAGATCACCTTTGCCACGCCCGGCAACGGCACCCTCTCTCACCTGGTCGGCGTGGTGCTGGACAAGGATAGCGGCATCGCCTTGCAGCACGTGCCCTACAAAGGCGCCGGCCCGGCCATCAATGACCTGCTGGGCGGGCAGGTCAACGTGCTGATCACCTCGACTTCCTCGGTGGCGGGATTTATCCAGGCCGGCCGCATGCGCGCGCTGGCGGTCACCAGCCCGCGCCGACTGGGCGTGTTCGCCAAGGTGCCGACGCTGGAGGAACTGGGTTACCGCAATGCCCGTTTCGAGGACTGGTACGGCGTGTTCGCCCCCGCCGGCACCTCGCCCGAGCGCGTGGCCTACCTGAACCGCGCCATCCTGCAGGTACTGCAGATGCCCGAGGTGGTGAAGCTGATCAACGAAGGCGGCAGCGACGTGGTGGGCAGCAAGCCGGAGGCATTCGCCGCGCAGCTCAAGGGCGACATCGCGCGCTGGTCGCAGATCGTCAAGCTCTCCGGCGCCCGCGTGGACTGATCCGGGCGCAGCCGGTGCAGGCGGCATGGCTCTTGCTGCTGCCTGCCACCACAAATTGTCACACCAGCCGCGCCACCCTGGCGCGGCACCCCACCAGGCCAAGCCATGAAGCCCAGCATCCTTACCCACCTCGCGCACGCCGGCCGCGCCAGCGGCGTGGATGGCGGACAGCCCGTCAACCCGCCCGTGGTGCGCGCCAGCACCGTGTTGTTCGACTCGGTGGCACAGATGCGCGAGATGCGCTCGCGGCGCGGCAGCGAACGCCTGTTTACCTACGGCGCGCGCGGCAATCCCACGGCGTTTGCGCTCGAAGACATGGTCACCGAGCTGGAAGGCGGCTACCGCACGCGCCTGTTCCCCAGCGGGCTGGCAGCCGCCGCGATGACGCTGCTGGCCTACCTGCGCCCCGGCCAGCACGTGCTGCTGCCCGATTGCGTGTACGAGCCGGTGCGCAAGCTGGCCGAAGGTTTCCTGGCGCAGCACGGCATCGCCGCCAGCTTCTACGCGGCCGATGGCCACGACCTGCAAGCCAGGCTGCGGCGCGAAACCCGGCTGGTGTATGTGGAGGCGCCCGGTTCGCTGGCCTATGAAATGTGCGACCTGCCGGCCATCGCCAACATCGCCCACCGGCACGGCGCGCTGGTGGCGGCCGACAACACCTGGGGCTCCGGCCTCCTGTACCAGCCCCTTGCGCTGGGCGCCGATATCTCCCTGATGGCCGCGACCAAATACCTGTCCGGGCATTCGGACGTGATGATGGGCACGGTCTGTACCCTGGAACCCGCCTGGCCGGCACTCGCCGCGGTGGCCGACGCCTTCGGCATCAGCGTCAGCCCGGACGACGCCTACCTGGTCCAGCGCGGCATGCGCTCCCTCGGCGCGCGCCTGTCGCAGCACGAGCGCAGTGCGCTGGCGGTCGCGCACTGGCTGCGCAACCGCCTCGAAGTGGCGGAGGTCTTTTGCCCCGCCCTGCCCGGCGACCCCGGCCACGCGCTATGGCAGCGCGATTGCCGCGGCACCAACGGCCTGCTGTCGTTTTCGCTGCGCGCCGCGTCACCGGACGCCGCCGAACGCTTCATCGACAGCCTGGCACTGTTCGGCATCGGCGCCTCCTGGGGAGGCTTCGAAAGCCTCGCCGTGATCGCCGACATGCGCGGCGCGCGCAGCGTCACCGACTGGTCCGGGCGCGGCCAGGTGATCCGGCTGCATATCGGGCTGGAGGATGTGGACGACCTGCTGGCGGATCTGGCGCGAGGGTTCGAGGTAATTGGCGGCGGCCGGGTTGCCGGGCGAGCGTTGGAGGCGCGCCTGGATACGGCTTAGTGAACCAATCTGCAGGTGTCAGCGCAAAAACTCAACGCTACGTCCTGACCGTGCCCCTCGCAAGCCCACCTTGCGATCCGCCGCTTCGCACAGGCATACAATGCCGGCTTTTGCCCTTGCGCCGCGCGATGCCTGCACCCCTGACCGAAAGCCACTCCGCCGTTTTCTCGCCCGAGGAACAGGAGAGCTTCTACCGTCTCATCGCTTCGCGCCGCGACATGCGGCATTTCATTGCGGGCGCGTCGGTCGATGACGCTGTCCTGATGCGCCTGCTGAGGGCCGCGCACAATGCGCCTTCGGTGGGGCTGATGCAGCCGTGGCGCTTTATCCGCGTCGCCGATGCCGCCTTGCGGGAAAGGATCGCCGCGCTGGTCGAGGCCGAACGGCAGAAGACCGCCGTGGCGCTGGGCGAGCGCGATGGCGAGTTCCTGCGGCTGAAGGTGGAGGGCGTGCGCGAGTGCGCCGAGCTGTTGGTGGTGGCGATGGCACCGGATGACGGCACCGTGTTTGGCCGGCGCACCATGCCGCGCGAGATGGCGCTGTGCTCGGCGGCCTGCGCCATTGAAAACCTCTGGCTGGCGGCGCGCGTGGAAAACCTCGGGCTGGGCTGGGTCTCGATGTTCGCGCCCGACGCGCTGGCTGCGCTATTGCGGTTGCCGCCGGGTGGCCAGCCTATCGCCATTCTCTGCCTGGGCCCCGTGCAGGCCTTCTACCCCGCGCCGATGCTGGAGCTGGAAGGCTGGCGCCAGGGCCGCCCGCTGGCGGACCTGATGTCCACGGACACCTGGGACCGCCCGGACGCCTGAAGCCCCATCGGGCCACTCAAGGCGCCACTGACGGCTCCCGCTTCATGCAGCGCAGCACGAAGGTGGAATGGCTGTGCCGCAAGCCCGGCAGCTTGTAGAGCTTGTGACGCAGGAATTCCTCGTACCCTTCCGTGCCCGCCACCGCTACCTTGATCAGGTAATCGTATTCGCCGGTGAGCAGGTACGCCTCCATCACTTCCGGCAATTCGGCCAGCGCTTCGCCGAAGCGATCCAGCATGTCGTCGTCGTGCCGGTCCAGCGTGACCTCGATCAGCACGGTGTCGGGCAGTCCGAGCGCCTTCTGGTTCAGCAGCGCCGCATAGCCCTCGATCACACCGCTTTCTTCCAAAGCGCGCACGCGGTTCCAGCACGGCGTGGGCGACAGGCCAACCTGCTCGGCCAGCTTGAGGTTGGAGAGCCTGCCGTCGCGCCGCAGCGCGCGCAGGATGCGGCGGTCGGTTTCGTCCAGTTTTGGGGAGGTTGCCATGTCTTCTGCCAAGGATAGGGAAGGAATCACCTTAAACTCTACCATCGATAGATAATTCATCTCCATATTGATCAAAACTGGAGGCAATAAAGAAGCCCATTCTGGGGTGGCGCTGGTAAATTTGTCGCATGCCTTCCCGGCCACAAACCCCATTAAAACTGCCGCCGATACCATGTCAACCTTGAACCTCGCCCTGCGGCTGGACCGCACTGACCTCTTTGGCGCCGTCGAATGGACGCTGGCCAACGCCCGCCGCACCGGCCTGCACCTGATCGACCTGTGCTTCGGGCAAGCGGCCGCGCCCTACCAGCTCACGCTGTCGGTCGGCGCGGACGATGCGGACCGGCTGGACCTGTTCGTCAGGCGCCTGGAAAACGGCGTGGACGTGCTTGAGGTATTCGAGATCGCGGCGCCGGGCGAGCGTGCTGCCCAGGCGCCGGCACCCGTCGAGGCGCGTCGTGACGAGGTGGAACCTTCGCTGGCATTGGCCTAGGCGGTTGCCAAAGAACGGGGCCCGATACACAGCCCGGTACGCAGCCCGGCACCGCGCCCGCCTGATTCAGCGCTGCTCGAAGCTGCGCGTGAAGTAGACCAGGCCGGCCTGCTCGCGCAAGCGGTACAAGGAGGCCGGGCGGCGCCCGGTCTCCTTTTGCGCGCCCAGGTCTTCCAGCAAGTCCGCGGCGAGCATGCGGGTGCGGAAGGCCTTTTTCTCGAGAGGACGGCCCAGCACAATCTCGTAGACATGCTGCAGTTCGCCTAACGTGAACGCGGCCGGCAGCAAATGCGAGGGCAGCGAGGTGTACTCGGTCTTGCCGCGCACGCGCCCGAGCGCCGCGCTCAGCAGCGTGGCGTGATCAAAGGCCAGCGCCATCCCCACGCCATCGCCCTCCACCGGCGCCCAGCGCAGGTCGGCGGCGTTGCCGCCCTTGTGCAGAACCAGCGTGTCATCCGCCAGCAAGGCAACGTAGACATGGGTGGTGGACCATCCACGCGGGTCGCGCGTGGCGCTGCCCCAACTGCCTACCTGCTCCAGATAGGGACTATTCACCCCGGTCTTCTCCGCCAGCTTGCGCAACGCGCAGCCCTGCAGATCCTGGTCCCGCTCGATATCGACAAAGCCGCCCGGCAAGGCCCACTGGCCAGGAAATGGCTCGCCGGACTGTTGCGGCCGCTGCACGAGCAGGACCTGCAGCGCCCCCGCACGGATCGTCAGGATGACCACGTCGACGGTGGTCAGCGGGCGCTGAAATGCGGCGGTGGTGGGTTTTGTCATAGGGCGGGCGTTCCTGGAAGGAGGCGGTTCAAGCAGCGCAAGCAGTTCAAGCGATTCACGCCGGATTATAGATTGACAAGTGTCTCAGCCACACTTATATTAGTGGCACAGACACACTTAATGCCAGGCGCCCAGCGCGGGCGAATCCAACCCCACCACCGGAAAGGACCACCATGTTCGGCATCCGATTCATCAAGGCAGATCCCACCACCTATCTGATGCAGATGAAGAGCGGCAAGATCATCCGCGAAGGCAGCGGCCAGTCGTTCTACTACTACGCGCCCACCACATCCCTCGTTGCGGTGCCCGTGGGCAGCCAGATCCTGCCGTATATCTTCGAGCTGATCACGACCGACTTCCAGTCCGTCACCGTGCAAGGCAACCTCTCCTACCGCATCACCGAGCCGCGCAAGACGGCCGCCATGCTCAATTTCGCGCTCAAGCCGGACGGCCGCAACTACGTCTCCGAGGATCCGCAGAACCTGCGCACCCGCGTCGAGGGCGTGGTGGAGGTACTGGTGCAGCAGGCCGTGAGCGCCGAAACGCTGCGCTCCGCGCTGCAGGCGTCCGACCGCATGGCCCGCCAGGTCGAAGGTGCGCTCAAGGCGCATCCGGACGTGCTGGCCCTCGGCCTGGAAATCCTGTCGTTCTCGATGGTGGCCGTCAAGCCGCGCGCCGAAACCGCGCGGGCACTGGAAGCCGAGGTCCGCGAGCAGATCTTGAAGGCGGCCGACGACGCCATCTACGCCCGCCGCAACGCCGCGGTGGAAAACGAACGCGCCATCAAGGAAAGCGAGCTCGACACCGAAGTCGCCGTGGAGCTCAAGCAGCGCACGATCCGCGAAACCCAGATGGAAGCCGAAGCCGCGGTGCAGAAGAAACAGGCGGAACTGGAGGCCAGCACCATGGAGGCGCAGATCACGCTGGAAGCGCGCCGCAAGGAGTTCGTGGACCTGGAGGCCGACAACACGCGCACCACCGCCGAGGCCGAGGCACAGCGCCTGGGCGCCGTGATGCGGGCCTTGCAAGGCGCCGACGCGCGCATCGTGCAGGCCCTGGCCGCATCAGGCATGGCGCCGGGCCAGTTGATCGCGCAGGCCTTCGGCGGGATTGCCGACAAGGCCGAGAAAATCGGGCAGCTGAACATGTCACCTGAGCTGCTTCAGTCGCTGCTGGTGCCACTGGGCAGCGGCCGCGCAAAATAACCGAAGTTCGGCGCAGCTTTCAGAAGCTTTAAGCGCGATTACGCGGAATTAGGCGGAATTAAGCCGTTAAATGAAAAGGAGCCAGAACAATGAGCGCAACCGCCGATCGCAAGGTAGTGCTGGTGACGCGCAAGACACGGCTGGAAGAGCTGCTGGCGCGCTACCACTCGCTGGCACAGGCACGCTTCTACCTCGAACACCTGGGCGCGGACATCACCGATTACCAGCGTGAGCACGACACCTATCTTGCCGCGCGCGAACAGGTGGCAGCCGTGCTGTCGCGCTACCTGCGCCGGCAGGTGGTGGACCGCCAGTTCCTGCCCAACTTCCTGTTCGGCCCGGAAGACATCGTGGTAGCGCTGGGCCAGGACGGCCTGGTTGCCAACACCATGAAGTACCTGAACGGCCAGCCGCTGATCGGCGTGAACCCGGATCCGGCGCGCCACGACGGTGTGCTGCTGCCATTCAAGGTGGGCGACCTGGCGCGTGTGCTGGCCGAAGCCATGCAGGACCGCCGTCCCGCGCGCCCGGTCACCATGGCGCGCGCCGAGCTGTCGGACCAGCAGGTGCTGTACGCGGTCAACGACTTCTTTATCGGCCCGCGCAGCCACACCTCGGCGCGCTACGAGATCCAGCTCGGCGCGCGCAGCGAGGCGCAGTCGTCCAGCGGCGTCATTGTCTCCACGGGACTGGGGTCCACTGCCTGGCTCAAGAGCATCGTGACCGGCGCGCGGGCCATTGCGCAGCCAGACGGTGGCGCCGAAGCCGCGTATCAACCTTTGCCATGGGATACCGACCGGCTGGTATTTGCGGTGCGTGAGCCCTTTCCGAGCCGCGCCAGCCAGGCCACACTGGTCTACGGCAACGTGCCGCGCGGCGAGCAGATCGTGCTGCGCTCGCTGATGCCGGAAACCGGCGTGATCTTCAGCGACGGTATCGAAGCGGATTTCCTGCAATTCAACGCGGGCACCGAGGCCCGCATCGGCGTGGCCGAGCGCAGCGGGCAGCTTGTGCAGTAGGGCCGCCCTTATTCGCCCTCCGCCAGCAGTTCGATCCCATCCAGCGCGGCCGCGCAGGTATCGCGCACGATGGAGACGAAGTCACGCACATAAGGGCGCTGCGCAAGCGGCGCTGGCGTGGTGGCATAAAGCTCGCTCCACAAACCCTTGGCGCCGATGCGCTTGGCCAGCACGTAATCGTGGTCGACGTAGTTCTTCACGCCCCAGTTGGGCAGCGCGGCCACGCCGCGGCGGCTGGCGACCAGCTGCAGCACGGCCACCGTCAGCTCGGCGGTGCGCCGCTGCAGCTTGATGCCGGCTGGCTCCAGCACTTCGCGGATCAGGTCGATGCGCTGCTCCGGCACCGGATAGGTGATCAGCGTTTCGCCGTCCAGGTCGGCCGCCTCGATCCGGCGCTTGTTGCGCAGCCGGTGCTCGTTGGCGATCACCGCGAGGATCTCGAAGCGGAACAGCGGCGCCACCGCCAAGCCCCGCTTGGCCGGCGGCATCGAGCCGATCACCATGTCCGTGCGGCCCTCGGCTAGCAGCGCCAGGGGATCGGCGTGGAAGCCCGCCACCAGGTCCACCTCCACCTCCGGCCAGCGCCGGCGGAACTCGTCCATCACGGGCATCAGCCAGTCAAAGCAGGTATGGCACTCCAGCACGATGCGCAGTTCGCCGCGCGTGTCACCCTTGAGCCGGGCCAGGTCACGCTCGGCCGTGCTGATGGCCGCCAGCGTCTCGCGCGCCAGCGCCAGCAGCCGCTCGCCGGCCGGCGTGAAACGCAGGCCCTGGCGGGTGCGGTCGAACAGCGGCAGGCCGTAGTGCGCCTCGATGCCTTTGATCTGATGGGACAGCGCCGACTGGCTGACGTGCACGCGCTCCGCGGCCGTGGCGAGCTTGCCGGATTCGGCAATCGCTACCAGCGAGCGCAGGTGCCTGACTTCGATCACGGCTGGCTCCTGGAATGTGAAGAATAACGCCTGGATGGCATGATATGAAATTGATTCATACGTTGATTAAATCTTATCGCTTGATTCATTTTACGCTGGATTCCACACTGGGCGCCATCGTCACATTCCCAATATCCCAATACGGAGCACTGCATGGCACGCACTCATATCGCTGGATTTCCGCGCATCGGCGCCCAGCGCGAACTGAAATTCGCCCAGGAGGCGTTCTGGCGCGGCGAAACGGACGAGGCCAGCCTGCGCCAGGTGGCAGCCGGCCTGCGCCAACGCCACTGGCAGTCGCAGGCGCATGCCGGGCTGGACAGCGTGGCGGTGGGCGACTTCGCCTACTACGACCAGGTGCTGGGCCTGAGCGCCTTGCTCGGTGCCCTGCCCGCGCGTTTTGGCTTCGACCCGAAGCAGCTGAGCCTGGCGCAGTATTTTGAGCTGGCCCGCGGCAACAAGGCCCAGCCGGCCATGGAAATGACCAAGTGGTTCGATACCAACTACCACTACCTGGTCCCGGAACTCGGCCCCGACACCCGTTTCGACGGCGGCGTGGACTGGTTCTTCGATGAAGTGGAAGAAGCGCTGGCGCTGGGCCTCAAGGCCAAGCCGGTGCTGATCGGGCCGCTCACCTACCTGTGGCTGTCCAAGACCCACGTGGACGGTTTCGACCGCCTGAGCCTGCTGCCCAGCCTGGTGGCCGCCTATGGCCGCATCCTGGCCCGCCTGGGCGAACGCGGCATCGAATGGGTGCAGATCGACGAGCCCGCGCTGTGCCTGGACCTGGCGCCGGCATGGCTCGATGCCTATGACGGCGCCTATGCCGAACTGGCCAAGTCCGGCGTCAAGCTGCTGCTGGCCACCTACTTCGACAGCGCTGCCGACCACGCCGCGCGCGCCGCCGCCCTGCCCGTGCAAGGCTTCCACATCGACCTGGTGCGCGCACCGCAGCAGCTCGACGCCTGGCGCAAAGTGCTGCCGGCCGGCGCGGTGCTGTCCGCCGGCGTCATCGATGGCCGCAACATCTGGCGCACCGACCTGCGCCGCGCGCTGGCCGCGCTGGCACCGCTGCATGCCGAACTGGGCGAGCGCCTGTGGGTCGCGCCGTCCTGCTCGCTGCTGCACGTGCCGGTCTCACTAGAGGCCGAGCGCAAGCTCGATGCGGAAATCAAGACCTGGCTGGCCTTCGCCACCGAGAAGCTGGCCGAGGTCAGCGTGCTGGCCCGCGCCCTGAACGAAGGCGAGTCAGCGGTCGCCCCCGAGCTGGCCGCCGCCGATGCCGCGCTGGCCTCGCGCCGCAGCTCGCGCCGCGTGGTCAACCAGCAGGTGCAGGCACGGGTCGCGGCAGTCAGCGCTGCCATGGCCCGGCGCAAGAGCCCGTTCCAGACCCGCATCGAACGCCAGCGCGCCGCGCTGCAGCTGCCGGCACTGCCGACCACCACCATCGGCTCGTTCCCGCAGACACCGGCAATCCGCCAGACTCGTGCCGCCTACCGCCGCGGTGACATCGGCGCGCTGGAATACCTGCAGCGCATCCGCGGTGAAATCGAGACCGCCGTGCGCAAGCAGGAAGCGCTCGGCCTGGACGTGCTGGTGCATGGTGAAGCCGAGCGCAACGACATGGTCGAGTATTTCGGCGAGCAGCTGTGCGGCTACACCTTCACCGAAAACGGCTGGGTGCAAAGCTATGGCTCGCGCTGCGTCAAGCCACCGGTGATCTACGGCGATGTGTACCGCCCCGAGCCCATGACGGTGGAAACCACGCGCTATGCGCAATCGCTCACCGACCGTCCGATGAAGGGCATGCTCACCGGACCCGTCACCATGTTGCAATGGTCCTTCGTGCGCGACGACCAGCCGCGCGCCACCACCACGCTGCAACTCGCGCTGGCGATCCGCGACGAGGTCTCGGACCTGGAACAAGCCGGCATCCGCATCATCCAGATCGATGAGCCCGCATTGCGCGAAGGCTTGCCGCTGCGCAAGGGCGACTGGGCCGCGTACCTGGACTGGGCCGTGCATGCGTTCAAGATCTCGGCCGCCTCGGTGGCGGATGAAACGCAGATCCACACCCACATGTGCTACGCCGAGTTCAACGATATCCTGCCCGCCATTGCCGCGCTGGACGCCGACGTGATCACCATCGAAACCTCGCGCTCCGCCATGGAGCTGCTCGAAGGCTTCGGCGAGTTCGACTACCCCAACGAGATCGGACCGGGCGTGTATGACATCCACTCGCCGCGCGTGCCTAGCGTGGAAGCCATCACGCACCTGCTGGAGCGCGCCTGCGAGGTGATTCCGCCGCAACGGCTGTGGGTCAATCCGGACTGCGGGCTGAAGACGCGCGCCTGGCCCGAAACCGAAGCCGCGCTGGCCAATATGGTCGCCGCCGCGCGTAGCCTTCGCGAGCAGATCGGCAAGGACAGCGCGACCAAGTGGCAGCGCGCCAACCGCCGCACGGGCCTGGGCGGCCACGCGGCACACCGGGGCGCCACGCACGCAGCGGGTTGCGTCGATTGCGCTAGCCAGGCGGCCTGATCCGCGCCCTGTCGGGTCCGATCAAGCCCTGCCAAGCCTTACCAACGGCCTTTCCATTAGCCTTACCAAGCCAACGGGCCGGCATGCATTGCATGCCGGCCCGTTGGCCGTCTTGCGTTCCCTTGCACGCAAAGCGGCAAAACGCCGCACCGCGACGGACAGACTGCTCCGGGGCGCACGTTGCGGCACTGTGTCACATAGCGCACACCAGGCTTCCCTCCGTATCGTACGCGGCTATCCAAGCACGGTTAAAAGGCGCGGCCCAAAGCAGGCCTGCCGCCACAAGGGAAATCATGAAACGAGCCAGACACTGGAAGCAGCGCGCCGCCGCCCTGCCCGCCGCCGCCTTCACCACATTCACCACTGCCGCGCTCGCACAGGCTGGCGCGCCCGCCACACCCGCCACACCCGATGCCGCTGTCACGTTACCTGCGGCGACCGTCACGGCCAAGGCCCCAGGCTCGCTCACCGCGCCGAACGTGCAGCAGCAACAGCAGGCACTGGAGCAGACGGCCGGCTCGATCGGCTTTGTCGACGCCGCGTCCTACAGCGACACCTACGCCAGCAACCTGCGCGACGTGCTCAAGGATGCGCCCGGCGTGTATGTGCAGGAGCGCTACGGCCAGGAACTGCGCCTGTCGATCCGCGGCTCGGGCGTTGCGCGCGGCTACCACGCACGTGGCCTGGATCTCCTGCAGGATGGCGTCCCCACCAACTTTGCCGACGGCAGCGGCGACTACTACCAGATCGACCCGCTCGGCCTGAGCGCGGCCGAAATCTACAAGGGCGGCAACGGGCTGGCCTACGGTACCACCACGCTGGGCGGTGCGATCAACTTCACCACGCCCACCGCGCTCACCGCTGATGCGCCCAACCAGGTTCGCGTCGATGGCGGCAGCTTCGGCACGGCGCGCGCCAGCGGCCAGGTCTCGCGCCAGATCGGCGCCTTCGACTTTCTCGCCAACCTGAGCGTCAACCACTCGGACGGATTCCGTGCGCACGAGCGCGGCCAGTACGAGCAGTTCAACGCCAACTTCGGCTACCGGTTCAGCCCGGCGGTGGAAACCCGCTTCTACGTGGGCGCCTATATCGTCGACCAGCAATTGCCCGGCGCGCTGTCGCTCACCGATGCGCTGAACAATCCGAAGAAGGCCGCGCCGGCCGCGCTGTCCGGCGACCAGGCGCGCAACACGCGCACCGAGCGCGTGGCCAATGTCACCACCGTCAAGCTCGACGGCGGCCAGCTCGATTTCAGCACCTGGGTCATCCACAAGAGCCTGTATCACCCGATCTTCCAGGTCATCGACCAGGACTACTGGACCTATGGATTCGCGCCGCGCTACACCGGCACGCAGACCATCGGCGGCCTGCGCAACCAGCTCATCGTCGGCGCGCGCTTCTTCGGCGGCAACAACGATGCGCGCCAGTACGTCAACAACGCCGGCAACCGCGGCGCGCAGACACTCAACGCCGCGCAGGATGCGTACAACTACGAGGCCTATCTCGAAGACCGCCTTTACGTGACCCCCACCATCGCGCTGATGGCCGGTGCCAAGGCCTACCGCAATGTCCGCCGCTATCAGGACTACGGTGGCCTGCCGGCCAATCCCACGGCCAAGTCCGATAGCGCCACCTACAGCGGCGTGAACCCGAAATTCGGCGTGCTATGGGAGCCGGTGCCTGACGTGCAGGCATTTGCCGACATCACGCGCAGCGCGGACGTACCCGACTTTACCGACCTGAGCCAGACCATGGCCACCACCACCCGCTTTGTGCCGCTGAGCGCGCAGCGCGGCTGGACGCTCGAGCTGGGCACGCGGGGCAAGCGCGAACGTTTCTCCTGGGACGTGACGGCCTACCGCTCGCTGGTGCGCGACCAGTTGCTGCAATACACCACCAACCCGATTATCCCGGCAGCTACCTTCAACGCCAACCGCACCACGCTGCAAGGCGTTGAGCTCGGCGTCAGCGGCGACGTGCTGCAGAACCTGTTCGGCTCCGGCGACAAGCTCACGCTGTCGCAACTGTGGAACTACAGCGACTTCCGCTTCGACAATGATCCGCAGTACGGCAACAACCGCATCGCCGGCATACCCGAGCATGTGCTGCGCACCACCGTTGCCTACAGCCGCGCGGCCGGGCTGCGCGTTGCCGGCACCATCGACTGGGTGCCGGGCGGCGCCTATGTCGACTACGCCAACACGCTGCGCACGCCTGGCTACGTGCTGTTTGGCCTGCAGGCCAGCTACGAATTCCAGCGCGGCGTGACGGTGTTCCTGGATGCGCGCAATCTCGGCAACAAGCGCTATGTGAGCGACTTCAGCACCGTGGCCGACGCGCGGACAGCCAACACCACGGTGTTCTACCCCGGTTCGGGCCGCGCGCTTTATGCTGGCGTCAAATACAAGTTCTGAGCCTGCACCTTGTCATGAAAAAAACCCGCCTCGGCGGGTTTTTTCATCTCAGTGACCGGCTTGGGGACCGCAATCACTCCACCCGAGTCACCGGCGGCGCGCTCCACTTGCCGTCCAGCATCGCCTGCCGGGGCCAATACACCCGCATCATCAGGTTGAAGCCATCAGGCGGCGCCGGCAGCCAGTTGGCCACCCGCTTGCCCGCCGGGCGCGCATTCTGGATATAGATATCAAGCGAGCCGTCCCGGTTGTACCGCAGCCGATCGCGGTCTCCGATGGCATAGCGGTTGAGCGGATTGGCGACAAACGCCTGCTTGTCGTTATAGAGCGTCAGCGACCAGAAGGCCGTGCTCGGCGGCATCTGGCCCTTGTTGAAATGCAGTACGTAGCGGTTTGCCCCGTTCAACGGCTTGCCGGCAGCGTCGACCCGCGTGCTGGGATACAGCGCATCCGCCGGCAGGTTGGCGCCAAGCCCAACCCAGGCCACCAGCGCGCGCTTGCCATAGGCTGTGCCGTAGTTGCCCAGATCCCGGTGCACGGTCCATTTGCCATCCCCTTCGCCGCCGCCGCGCTTGGCCATGGCCACGATGCCCGCCAGGGCGGTGGTGGCGCCCTCCTGCACCGCACGGGCCGTCGAAGGCTCCAGCGCGGTCACGGAGAAGGGCTTGCCCGGAACGATCCCGAACTTCTTGATCGACTCCACCATGGCCGCATCGGCCGCGGCCGGAGGATTAGCCGGCAGCAATTCGGCGAAGCGGGTGAAGAATGCCTGCGCGTCCATCGCCGCCACCTGCTCAACGGGCGGCGTTTCCACATCCACGGGAACCGCTTCGGGCAGCATCGCCTCGGCGGGCTTGGGCCGTGCCTTGCCGCCACGCTGCAAGGCGGAGAGCGGCGCCAGGCGATATTGGTCCTGCAAGCGGCGGACCGCTGCGTAATCCTGCTTGCCATTGGTTTGCGTACGGCCGATCAGCCACACCATCTCGGTCGGCGAACGGATTTCAGTGACCCCAGGCGGCAAGATGCCGTTCCACATCGGCCCCGTTACGGCGTAAACCGCTTTCTTGGTGCCCGTGGTTCGCTTGCCCGGCGACGCGAAGACGTTGGTCCAGGCATCCATCAGCGGCATCAGGTAATAACGCCCGTGCGTGTCGGGCAGCGAGAGGATCACCGGGCCGCCGGACAAATCCAGCCATGCCGTCGAGTAAAGCGTATCGGCATTAGGGCTGACCACGTCGGTGAAGGTCGCGTCCGGGAAACTGCGCTTATGCGAGAAGGTATTGGGCGGCACGCGCTCGCTCATGACCTCACGCGTGACATCCATCAGCACCAGCGGATAGGCGTAGACAAAAATCTGGGCGGATAAAGCCTTGATCGCCCCATCGGACGGCGGCGAGGCTGGCTGCGGCACCGCTGAAGTTTGCGGACCCGCAGCGCAGGCAGACAACAGCAGACCAAGCGCAAGCGCGCTCGCGATTCGACGTAGCGAAATGATCATGACCCCGGTTCCTTGTCGGAATGGCTACCTTCCATGCGCTTTTCGACGACGAACGGGCGACATCGTTGCACAGAGGCGCGTCTATTTTCCCCGAGCGATGATGTTCCCGGCAACCGGAGTTGTCAATTGAACAACGCTAAACAGTGAGGGCAAACGCACCAACGCACCAACGCCGGCCCCGCCGCAGCGCATTTGACTGCAAAGCCGATGAACCGCTGCGGCCGCTCATCGCCGCCGAAATTACCTTTGAGATTGTCCTGGTAATTACCTCTTTGATTACCTTGGTGATTATCTTTCCGACAAGATCCGTCTGATTGAATGAATATGACCAAGCCCCCAAATTCCATTATCGGCCCGACACCTTCATCCTGGATTGCGCTCCGCAAAGCTGGAACCTGAGCACGTGGGACTGCGGCGACCCACCCGTACGCGCGATACCCATAAGTGCATCATAATTAACACAAGCGAAGCGACTCGGATTGTTTCGTCTGGCGGATCTGAAAGTAGTTTTGTCCGTTCGGTAACGCTCTGACGCCGTAGATTCATAGCACCGGATATGGGACCGCCCGCGTTTTCTTCCCTGGCAGCACCGATCGATGCCAGCGGCGGCCTGCGCAAGATCATCAGGAGGAAGGCCGGCAACGCGGGCCGCGCCTAGTCCGGTAGCGGCGGGCCATTTGTGGCCGGCCGCAACATGTCGCTCCCTTCCCGGCCCTTGTACCGGGCGGAACGGGGCGGTAAGCGGAGCAACATGCGATGCGTGACTACGACATCGACGCGGAGCTGCCCAGGCTCCAGGTATTCGAAGGCGTCGTGACTCGACATCTGCTCGATGAGATCAATGCGGCAATCGACGCCAGCCGGGAGACATGGCGGCCGGCGGATGGCCGCCGCGCCACGCAGGCAGCGCAGCACTTCGCAGACATGCTGCGGCAAAACGAAGGCTTTCAGCTGGCGGAGCGGCAGGCCTGCGAGATCTCGCGACGATGGGCGCGCAAGGCCGGTTGGGAACTCAATGGCGAGCCGCCACTGTGCGTGCTGCGCTGTGTCAACAGCGGCCTGCCCGCCCAGAGCCACTTGCGGCATTACGACTCCCATATCCTGACGCTGCTGATTCCGCTGCAAGAGGCGCAGGCCACCCAGGAAAACGGGGACCTGATCATCTACCGGCGCCAACGCCATGCGGTGACGGCCATATCGAATATCGTTGCAAAGATCCGGCTGATCCTGTTGCGTAACCTGCCGTTCGTCATTCGCCGCGCGCAGACCTTCCGCCATCTTGCCGAGCACCAGTGCGACCGCATCGCCTGTGCGCCGGGCAATGTCTATGCGTTCAACGGCTTCGTCACGCTGCACGCCAACCTGCATGCCGAGGCGGGCGAGCGCCGCTCATTGATCGTCCACTATTATGATCCCGGCCTGACCGCCGGGCTCAGCGCGGTGCCGCGCGCGTGGCGCGCGTTGCGCGACCGGCTGCTCGACGCGTTCCAGCACACCAGGCCGCGGGCATAGAGCCCCTCCCCCTTCCTGTCATCCCCCATCGGTTCCGCTTGGGCGCCCGGATCATTTCGCCGATACTGGGTAGGCGGGTCGTCGCCCCGGCGGCGCCAGACCGCGAATTGCATCTACGCGACAGATGGGACCGTCATGGCAACTGGCAGCGCGATGCTGGGCAAGCACCCTGACCTGTCCGCTGCGCAGGTTTATCTCTTCGCCTTTACCCTGGGCTGCACCACCGGCGTGGACTTCGTAGCGTCGTCCATGATGGGCGTCGCGGGCACCCATATCCGGGGTGGCACTCACGCCTCGCCCGAGGATTTTCTCTGGAGTCTCACGTCCTATGCCGCAGCGGCCACCGTCGCCAACCTGGTGCTGCGGCGCATCGCGCGGGACATCAGCTATCGCGGATTTACCCTGCTCGGCCTGCTCGTCGCCACCGTGGGCGCCGCGCTTTGCGCCGTCTGCGATACACCGCTCGAACTGAGCCTTGCGCGCGCGGTGCAAGGTCTGGGCGCGGGCGGCCTGTTCACCGCGTCGCGCATCATCATCCAGCTGGCAGCCGCCCGTGAAGAGCGCCGGCCCCTGTTCCTGGGCTTCAACGCCGGCGCCATGGGCCTGGCGGCACTGGCCCCATGGATTTCCGCGGTGCTGGTGGAGGATGCGAGCTGGCGGATGATCTTCGTGGTCCAGGCCGGGATGTCGGTCGCGGCGATACTGCTGGTGCTGCTCTCGTATCCGCGCCGTGTCGCGGCCTCGCTGCCACCGTGGGAGGTTGACGTCGGCGGCATGGATTGGGTGACCGTCATATTGCTGGGCACGGGCGCGCTGGTGCTGCTACACGGGCTGGGCGACCTGCGATTCTACGAGCTGGCGAGCTCGCCCTCGGTAGCGATCACCCCGATCGTCGGGCTATTGCTCGTGGCTAGCGTCTTCGTCCACCAGCATCGCCACCCCGATCCCTGGCTCAACCCTAAGCTGCTGTTCGGCCGCCGCTACCTGGTCGGGCTGGGCTTTTATACCTTGTATTACTTCCTCAACGGGCTATGGGGCTACGTGGTACCCACCACGCTGCAATCCGGGCTGGGCTTTACCTTCCAGACCACCGGCAAGGTGCTCACCATCACCGGACTGATCGGCTTCGCGGGTCTTTGCGTCTTTACCTATGCCGGCGCCCGGTTGACAGGGCAACGCCGCTACCTCGCCCTCGGATACTGCATGTTCGCCGGCGCGGCCTGGATGCTGAGCCAGCGGATGATGCCGGGGGCCTCCATGGCCGTGCTGCTGCCAGCCCTGACCCTGCAAAGCCTGACCACGCCCTTCATCCTGGCGTTGGTGGCGGGGCTGACCTATGCGGAATTCAGCGCCGAGGATTTTGCCCACGCTTATCAGTTCAAGAACATCGTGCGCCAGATCGCAACGGCCGCCGGCACGGGCGTGGCGAGCCTCTGGCTCCAGTATGGCGAGGCCATGGCACGCACACAACTGGTCGCGCGGATTACGCCCTTCGACCTGCCCGATGGTTTTGACGCCGCCACGCTGGCGCGCTGGTCGGCGCTGATCGACCAACAGGCGCAGCTGATTGCGGTAAGCAATCTGTTCGCGCTGCTGGCGGTAGCGTGCATGGGCGTGGCGCTGATCGCCGTGGCGCAGCGCGCGCTGCGCTAAGCCGCGTCAAAGAAGGGGCGGAAGGAGGCGGCGGACTCAGCGGCGCACGCAATTGCGACGTAGGTATGGATGCCGGACCGGCAAAAATCCCCCGAAGTGGCGGGATTGTGAGCGAACGAATGGGTTCTACAATGCGGCTGCGCGGGGCATCTGCCTCGCCAGGCGAGCCGCACAGGAAGCACACCATGACGCTTTATCTACTCGGGTTCCTATTCTTCGAAGCCTTGTGGTTCTTCCCGTTCAGGAAGGTATTCAAGGCGGCCCATTTTGGTGCACTCTACGCATATCTGGCGCTGCTGCCGTTCATCGGGCCGCTGCTATGCATCTGGATTCTTGCGTCACGCCCTTGGCCACTGAAGACCAAGCTGGTCCGCACGTTCTCTCAGGCGTAGCGCGTGCGGGGAGCTGCGTGACCCTCTCAGAAATCGTGGTCCCCCAACATGACGGGGTTAAGAGACGGGTCAGCAGACCACTTCTGCATGGCCACTTCCTGGATGCGGTCGAGATTGCGCTCGAAAATATCCAGGTGGCTGCCAATCTGGCCCTGGGCCAGTTCATCCAGCGCCGAGCGCGACACAAAGCCGCTGCTGTCCACGCCGTTTGCCGCAATGGAAAAGCCGATTTGCTCGCCATCTTCGGACGGGGCCGGATTGAATATCAGGAAGGCAGTCGACATCGTTAGCTCACGTTGATTCAGAGGCTGGATCGTAGCATGAGCGACTCCGCGCGATTCGGCCAGGAGCTGGCTCACGCAACCTGCCTTCGCCGCGCAGGTCAAGGCGGACTACCTGCGCTGGGGCGAGTTCATCAAGGAGATCGGCTTCACCATCGACGCTTGACCGGCCAGCGCGGCGACTGCCGCGCGCCGCATCAGTGCCGCGTCAGAGCCGCGCGGCAGCCGCCGTGAGCCAGGCCGCGGTCTGGTCGGGAAATGTGACCGGCAACATATGGCCGCCAGGGACAAGTTCGAGATCCAGCGCCGGCAGCTTGTCCTTCATCGCCTTGCCCTGCGCCTGCCAGTCGAGCACGGCATCCCCGGTCCCGTACAGGATGCTGATCGGCAAGGCCAGCGAGGCATAGCGCTGCGCCATGGATGGCAGGTCCTCCTCCACGCTGACCATATCCGTCGAAGTGGCAAAGAAGCTGCGGGGCCTCAGGCTGAGTAGGCCACCGCCTGCGGTGCCGAAGTCCTGCGGCGGCCGGTCGGGACTGAAGACCAGTTCGACCATGGCCTTGCCGCGCAAGATAGACCGTGGGATCGCCCACGTCCACGCGATCACGCGGCGCATCGTAGCTGAGGAAATGGACAGCGTACGGAACATGGGCGGCACGCCCTCCACCGGATGCGTCAGCGGTGCAATCAACGCCAGCCCGCCGACCGTGCCGGGATGATCGAGCGCGACGCCAAGCGCCACCGCCCCACCCAGGGAGTGCCCGACCAACAGCGGATTCTGCAGGTTTAGCGCTCGGATGAACTTGGCCACGACCGTGCTCTGCACGCTCAGGCGGGCCGACATCGCCGGTGGCCGGGTCGAATGGCCCGAGCCGGGCCGGTCGACCAGGATCACCCGGAACCGGCCGGTCAGCTTTTCCAGCAGCGCGTAGGAAAAATTGCCGGTCTGCCCCCCCAGCCCGTGAACCATCACGATGGCCGGGCCTTCGCCCTTGTCGATGTAATGGAGCCGGGCGCCATCGATCTCGATGAACTTCCCCTTGGGCGGCAGCGCATTTTCCACCTTGCGCGCAATCAGGCCGGAGAATGCCACCAACCCAAGCAGAACGACGGCGCCCACGGCGACGCAGGCAATCAATATGGTCATTGTGTATGTACCTTCACCCTTGAAATTCAACCTTGACGTTCAACCTTCACGTTCAACTTTCACGTTCAGGCATTATCCGTTAGCCATCCACCGAGGCGGCCGTGCCCGCACGGCCGAAGGCCATCTCGCTGTCCTCCACCTTGCCGAACTTCAGGGCCATCAGGTCGAACAGGTAGTTCTGATGCACCTTCCATGGCCGCCTGGAGCCCTGCTTGGGCAAGATGTTGCTGGCCCGCTGGACATAGCCGGATCTCAGCGAGAGCGAAGGCTCTTCATCGGATGCCGGATCTGTGCGGCGCGGCGCGCACCAGGCGTGGCCCTTCGCGTCCATATGATTGATCAGGCGGCACACGTAGGTCGACGAGAGCTCGGCCTTCAGCGTCCAGGAAGCGTTGACATAGCCCATGGCTACCGCCAGGTTCGGCATGTCGCTATACATCATGCCCTTGTACATGAAGGCCTGCGCCGGGTTCATCCGGGTGCCGTCCACCTCGAGCTTCATCCCCCCGGCCACCTTCAACTGAAGCCCGGTAGCCGTGACGATGACATCCGCGTCGAGCCGCTCGCCGGAGCGCAGCAGCAAGCCAGTCTCGGTGAACGACTCGATCTGGTCGGTAACCACCGAAGCCTTCCCTGAGCGAATAGACTTGAACAGATCCGAGTCAGGCACCAGGCAGAGCCGCTGGTCCCATGGCTTGTAAGACGGCGTGAAATGCTTGTCGATATCGTAGTCCGGACCGAGTTGCGCGCGCACCCCCTTGAGGATCTTGCTCTTGACCAGGTCCGGCTTCTTGCGCGAGAGATTGTAGAAGTACATGCCCAAGAGCACGTTTTTCCAGCGCGTGGCGCGATGCGCCATGGACGCCGGCAGCCGCCGCTGCAACCATGCGGAGACAGGATCGCTGGACGGGCGCGCCACTACGTACGTTGGCGAGCGCTGCAGCATGGTCACGTGGGCCGCCCGCTGGGCCATCGCCGGCAGCAGCGTGACGGCCGTGGCGCCGCTGCCGATCACGACCACGCGCTTGCCGTCATACGCCAGGTCCGCCGGCCAGTGCTGGGGGTGCACCACACGGCCATTGAAGCGCTCCATGCCCGGCCACCCGGGCATATAGCCGTCCGCATAGTCGTAGTAGCCGCTGCACAGGTAGAGAAAACTGCAGGTAAAACGGGCAGGCGTGCCTTGCGGGCCTACCGTGGCATCGACCGTCCACCTTGCGGTCTCGGACGACCACGACGCACGCAATACGCGATGGCCAAAGCGAATGTGCCGCTCGATGCCGAATTCCTTCGCCGTGCCACGGATGTATTCAAGGATCGCGTCACCATCGGCAATGGATTTTTCGCTTCGCCATGGGCGAAAGCTGAAGCCCAGGGTGTACATGTCCGAATCGGACCGCACGCCAGGGTAGCGAAACAGGTCCCATGTGCCACCGATGGCGTCGCGCCCTTCCAGGATCGCGTAGGTCTTGCCCGGGCAACTGGTCTGCAGATGGTAGCCCGCGCAGATGCCGGAAAGCCCCGCCCCGACTACCAGCACATCGAGGTGCTGCGCCGCTGCCGGCCCTGGCGCCGGCTCGTCCTGGCGCCCCGCCGCCGTGCCGGCGTGAACGTCGGGATGCGGGTGCTTCGCATTGCCTGAAAGCATCGATCGTCTCCTGTTGGCCAAACCGAAACGGCGCTTGCCGCGTCGAATTTTCACGGTGCGTCCGTGCTGTATTCAGACTAGACTAGGGTGTTCACCCTAATTAATCAACCGAGATTGCCAAAACTAGGGCTTACCCCTAACCATCTGCCGTGCAAACATGCAGATAACGGAATATGCAGGGAGTTACCGACCATGACGGTGCAAGTCGCGCCAGCCAGGCGTCCCAAAACGCGCGAGCGCATCCTTGACGCTTGCCTGAGCCTGTTCAACGAGCGCGGGCCAGTCGTCGTGACCACCGCGGAGATCGCCTCGGCGGTCGGCATACAGGAAGGGAACCTCTACTATCACTTTCACCGCAAGGAACAGATCCTCGAGGCCCTGTTCGACAACTTCGAGCGGGCGCTACGCGACACCTCGATCGCGGATCTGGCACATGGCGATGCACCCGACCGTTTCGCGGGCTACCTGAGCGGCTGGTTCAACCTGATGTGGGAGTGGCGCTTCTTCTATCGCGATGCGGCGTCCATCCACAGCCTGGCGCCAACGCTGAGGTTGCGCACCGAAACGCTGGCCAACGACGGACAACACCATGTCCGTCGCGTGTTCGGCGCCATGCAAGCGCAAGGATTGCTGCGCGCCACGCCCGAACAGCTTGACCAACTGGTCGTCAACACGTGGATCGTATCGACCTACTGGATCGACTACCTGCGGTCCCGACACGGCATCGATGCCATCAAGCGCGAGCACATCAATTGGGGCGCGTCGCAGGTCATGAGCCTGTTCTCGCCTTTCCTCACGCAGGCCGGCACCGGCTTGCTGAATATCCAGCCAAGCGAAGGCTGACGCAGCGCGCCGCGACCTTGAGAGGCGGACCTCCACCGCCCTCTAATTGCCAACTCCGGCATGCCATGCCATTAAAGGCATGTGGAAGTCAATAAGGCAATTCTCAATTTTTCTAAAAAAAGTCACTAAAGTCATTTTTGCTGTTTTTCTACAGTAGAATCCCGGCCTTGCGAGCGCGCGAGTCCTAAGACATTTCTGATTTAGTCCTAAGACATTTCAGAATGCCCATCAAGTTTTCACAGGCCGGCGCGTTCGCTTGAATGCGCGGCACCTTGCATCTCTCGCTGCCTTCCCTTCATTTTTGACTCTGCCCATGCAAGCTTTCCGACTTGTCGTTTTGCTGTTTACTGCCCTCGCGGCTACCCAGGCAGCCGCTGCTGATAGCGTCGCCTTTGCCGGCTTTGCCTATGCCGGCGACGCTCAGCAGATCGCGGCCCGCTTTCCGGTTACGCGACAGGTAGAGGCCGAGCTGACCGCCTCCGGCAGCGCGCCGAACAAGGCCATCAGCCGGTCCCTGGCCGCGCGCCCGCCCGCCAATTTCTCGCTGTCCAGCGACGGCATGGCTAGCCTGAAGAATAGCGAGCAGGCTCTCGCCACCGCACTGGTGGTGACCAGCGAGACCATCTCTTCCGAGCGCTTCGGCCGCCTGTACAAAGTGCTGGCCAACGTACGTGGCCAGGCCCTGGTGTTCGATTTCAAGGCCATGACGGTGCTGCGCGCCTACCCGATCAATGTGACCTACCTCGACGTACTCGACCATCCGCCCAGCGAACGTGAGAAGCGCGATCGCGTCAAGCGCCTGCTGCTCGGCGGCGACAAGCCGGGCCTGTTCGATCGTTACGCTCAGGTCCTGTCGGGCGCGAAGCTGCCGTCGTCGGGCACCCGCTACCTGCAGGTATCGCAAGTCAACGTGGCGCCCGAAGCGCTGGCCCAGTTGCCCGAAGGTCTGAAGACGGGTTCCGGCGTGGCCGAAGGCTGGCTCGCCGACATGTTCGGCGAAGCCCTGCTGGATAAGGCTGGCGTACCGATCCTGCCGTTCACCAAAGGCTATGCCATTGGCAATGCGATGGCGATGCGCTTCGCCGACGGCGAGGTCTTCAACCTCAAGCTGCCTGAACCCGACTACACCATCCAGGTGGACCTGAAGGGCTTCAAGCGGGTCGAGTACGGCAGCTCCGCGGCCGGCACCAGCTACATCTACGCGGTGTACAGCCACGTCAAGCTGGGCGAGCCGATGTCCGGCAAGCAGTACCTCGACGCCGATTTCAAGAACGGCGAAGTGAAAGCCGTCCCCGTCACGCAGTCAGAGATCGACGATTTCCCGGCTTACGCGGATTCCCTGCGAGGCCTGTTCACCAAGCTGTCCAGTTCGCTGGGCGGCCAGGACAGCGACTGGCTGGCTGCGGCTTCGTCGGGCGATAACGTTAGTAAACAAGTAGATGTCACAAGAGGAGTGGTCAAGTCATGCAAGTAATCCGTCAGCTCTGTTGGCTGTTTTTGTTCGCGTGCAGCCTGGCGTCGGCACAAGTGGTGTCGTCCAAGGGGATGGCAAACGTGAAGTACGACAGCTCGGTGTTCTCGAGCAAGGCCAGCGCCGAGGACAAGGACCGCGCCTTCAAGACCGCGCAGGTCAACGCCATCGAGCGCTACTACGCCGAGAGCGGTGAGTCGCAGGCCGAGAATTTCGACAGCATCCGCGACAAGGTCGCCGCCAACCTCGACAAGTTCGTGCTGGGCGCGACCATCATCAGCGAGGAAGACAAGAAGGACGCCAGCCAGTATTCAGTCGTGGTCCGTGTCGACATCAACGTCGCCAAGCTACGCAACGCGGTCAAGGGCGGCGCGGCTGTGGCCACCGCCTCGGACGCGCAGAAATCCCCGCTGACCTTCCTGTTCGTGGCGCGCCAGCAGGACTCCGTCAAGTCCTTCGATACGCGCGTCTACAAGCGCGCGGACGTGAAGGAAAATGTCAACGAGAAGTCGACCCGCAACAGCTATTCGGCCAATGCCTCCGTGTCCGTCGAAACCGGCGGCAGCCGTACCCGCAAGGCGGACGACGTGAGCTGGCGCCTGGTGCCGTCGGGCAACCTGAACTCGGTGTTCACCGGCGTGTTCGCGCAGTCGGGCTTCCAGGTGGTGGAAGCCGCCTATGTCGAGCCCTCCTCGGGTGGTCACCTGCGCATCAGCGCGCTGGAAAACGACTACAAGAGCGGCAACGACCTGCAGCCCGCCACCATGCGAGAGGCCGTGCTGGGCCTGCAGACCGCCCAGGTCCCTTACCTGGCGCTTGGCACACTCGACATCGGCATGCAGGACAGCGACCCGGTCACCGGCCTGACCCGCGTGTACGTGACGGTAACGGCCAGGCTGCTTGACGTGACCACGCGTTTCCCGCGCACGGTGTCGTCGGTCGGCCCGGTCCAGTATGCCGGCACCGGCCCGGATGCCAGCGTGGCGCAGACCAACGCGCTCAAGCGCGCGGCCGATTCGGCAGCACGCGAGCTGGCGGCGCAACTGAACAACGCCAAGGTCCGCTAATCGCTCCCAGGCCGGCGCAAGCGCGTCACGGTACCGTACGGCCGGCCTCCCTACCCCTTTGCTTTCCCTGGAGAACAAACATGTTGAAGAAAGTCATCTCGATCGCTGCACTGTCCCTGCTGGCCGCTGGCCAGGCCCACGCCTTGCCTTCGCTGGGCAGCCTGACGGGTGGTTCGTCCTCGTCCAGCAGCGGCGCCACCGCCGATGCAAGCGGCGCGCAAGATCAGTTGTCCAAGGCCTACGTGGCTGCCGGCCGCGAAGTGCTGGTGGCCCAGTCCTACCTGGCGGACGCGGTTGGCCTGAAGGAACTGTCGGCCAAGGCAAAGGCGACGGCTGACGCGCTGACCGACGGCGCCACCAAGGGCAACCTGGAAGACTCCGACAAGCTGCAGAGCGAAGCCTCGGCCGCCATCGAAGCTAAGCTGAAAGACTCGAACACCAAGATCGACGCCGCCGGCAAGCAATCGTACGCCGAAGGCATGAAGCACCTTGGCCTGGGCGTGCTGCGCTATGTGGGCCTGCGTCCCAGCCTGATCGCCTTCAAGGATGCCGCACAGTCGCAACTCACCAGCGCATCGGTGATGGAAAAGCTGACGCTGACCAACAAGCTGTCGACGGGCACCTACATCGCTAGCGAAGCGCCGGGCCACGTGACCCGCCTGGGCAGCACGCTGCAGGCTGCCACCGCATACGCGAAGAGCAACGAAATCCCCGTGCCGAAGGATGCCACCGCGGCACTCTCGGCCAAGTTCTAAGCCTGTTGCCATCGTGAACCAGAGCGGAACACTCCCCATGAAATGGCATCGTGCGCTGGCCGTCTGCGGCCTCGCATTGACGGTGTCGGTGGCTGGCTGCAAAGGCCGTGACGCAGAGCCGCCACCTGCCGCCGCATCCGCCAGCGCTTCCGCGCCGGTGGCGAGCGGGGGCGGCGCACCCGACGTGGGCCAGGTCGAAAAGGTGCGGGTCACCACCACCGGGCTTGGCCACACGCCGGCCGAAGCCATCGACCAGGCACTGCGCCAGGCCGTCATGCAGGTCAATGGCATGACCATCGAGCAGTCGTCGACGCAGTTCAAGTCGGTGCTGGGCCTGGCCGTGGGACGCGATCCGCTCACGCTGAGCTCGGCCGGCTTCGCGGAGCTGGTGAGCCAGAGCAGCCGTGGCGCCATCAGCAACTTCAAGGTGATCGAGATCAGCGAGCCCGGCCTGACCGAGCGCATGATCAAGGCCACCATCGAAGCCAATGTGGCCAAGTACAAGGCGCCGGCGGACCAGGGCAAGCTGCGCATCGCCATTGCCCCGCTGCGCGTGGACAGCCGCGCCGGCGGCGACACCGTGCGCATCGCCGCCGAGCTGCGCCAGCGCATTATGGACGCGCTGACGCAGAGCGGACGCTTTACCGTGCTAGAGCGCGATTTCGCGCCGGAGCTCGGTGACGAAATGGATCGCATCTCGAACGGCCAGACTTCGGCGGACCAGTTCGCCAAGCTCGGCCAGGGACTCGGTGCGGACCTGATCTGGTTTGGCCGCGTCAATGCATTCGAGCCGGGACGCCGCGCCAATGCAGATGGTGAGGGCAGCGTGCCAGGGCACTGGTCGGTCTCGCAGAAGTTCGTCAACGTGACCACCAGCGAAGTCCTGTTCAGCAATACCGCCAAGGGCGACGCCGGCCGCGCGGCAGGCGAGCGCGTGGAAGCCATGGAAGGCGCCGTCGTCTCCAAGGTGGTAGCCGACATCCTGGTGCGCCTCTACCCGGTCAGCGTAGCCTCCCGCGATGGCCACAACGTGGTGCTGAGCCAGGGTGGCCAGTCGGTGAGCAGCGGTACGGCCTATCAGGTCGTCATGCTGGGCAACGAGCTGCGCGATCCGCAGACCGGCCGCTCGCTCGGACGTACCGAGCAGGAGTGCTGTACCGTGGTGGTGGACCGGGTCACGCCCTCCTTGTCGTACGGGCATCTGGAAGACGTCAAGGTAAAGCTCGACGATATTCCCGCTGGCTCCCTGCAGCTGCGCGCGGAAATTCCGCCGGCGCCGCCGGCTGCTGATGCCAAGCCCAAGAAGAAGGCAGCTCCGCGCAAGGAAGAGTCGCTGGGCCCGCCCAAGAGCGACTCGAACTGGTGATCGGGTGATTGGGTGATCTGTTGAAGCCCTGGCGCCAGCCGGTCTGAAAGACGGCTCGCATTACAAAGCCGCACGCCGTCCTGGCGTGCGGCTTTGTCCATTCTGGACGCCGCCTGCGCACGCCATCGCCATCGCCATTGACGACAGGCAAGCGCGCGAAATGGTCCTAAGGTAAGAGTTGGCCCCCTCCTGCGCGACTGGCAGTTGGGGTTCTTTGAGTCACTTACCGGAGAGGAACATGTCAGTGACGCTCAGGTATTGGTCAGAAGACGGCGATGAGGAAACCGTCAATGTATCGTCCGCTCAACTCCTGTCTCAGATTGCGCCCCAAGCCCCTTCGCGATCGCAGAAGCCGCCACCGGCCACTGTAGAAAAGCCGATGAAGTGGACCATCCCGGACGACCCGCCGGGTGATTTCGCTTAGCGCACAATTGCAGGGCGACAAAGCAAAAAGCCCGTGCGGCTTGAACCGGACGGGCTTTTGGAATTTGGTTGCGGGGGCAGGACTTGAACCTGCGACCTTCGGGTTATGAGCCCGACGAGCTGCCAACTGCTCCACCCCGCGAATGAGAATATACGCGGATTAGCGGCATCTGGATAGCCCTAATACAAAAAGAAGTGAAAAGTGCTAGCACCCATTCTTTTGGCGTGCGGCGACTGCCGCTCCATGTACGTTCGCGAGTGCACGCAGCCGCGTCAGCGCCACTCAGCTATTTTCATCTATCCACTGCTTCGCCCACTCGTAAGCCGCGATCTTTGCGTCGGCTGCCGTGGCGTGATTGCGGCCGATGGATTTGGAATCCTGCACTACCGCCCCGTCCTCCCAGATCGCGCATGACGCGATGTGCAAACCGTCCTTGATCGTCTTGCAGAAGACGTGGACTACGTACCCTTTGTACTCTGCGATGCCGCTTTCCATCTGTGTCCTGGCTCCCCTGCATGCTTCTCGTCGAAATCTCGCAGGATCCTAGCACGCGCAGGTTTTTCATTCACATCAGCGCCGGTGTATCCCCGACACGAAATGCCAATTGTCATTTTTTGCAAAATTGCCGAATCACCCCACCGCCGGGGGGGGTGCCTTCGACGTCTCTTCCTGTAATCTGCATGCGCAGCGTGGTCAGGGACTCGAAAACCCGCTGTATTTACAGATAATAATGAAAGGGAAATCCAATGAATATTAGAGGGGAATCCAGGTCGGGGATGAATCGCCGCACCCTGCTCACGCCCGTAGTTGCAGCGATCACGCTTGCCGTATTGAGTGCGTGTGGCGGAGACGGCAGCACGGCGACGACCCCGGCGAGCCAGGCTGGCAAGGTAACGCTGCAAGGCACGGCAGCCAGCGGCGCCTTTATGGCCAACGCCCTGGTCACCGTCTATGACGCTGACGGAAAAGTCGTGGGCAGCAACACGGCAGATGGCAGTGGCCATTTTGAATTCGATGTCACCGCTTTCCGCGCACCGTTTGCGGTTGTCGCAACGGGCAGCAGCGGTGGCGATCAGCTGACCTATGTTTCGGTGCTGGCGACCAAGCCAACCAATGGCTCTGCAACCGTCAATGTCACGCCACTGACGACTGCCGTGGCAGCGCTGCTGGTTGGTGGCAACCCCCTGGACCTGACGAAGTCGTCGGTGCTTGGCAGCAAGGCAAGCAGCGCCCAGGTGCAGCAAATCGTCAGCTTGCTGCGCTCCGTGCTTGCCAATGTCACGAGCGATGCAGGGCTGGACCCTGCCGCCTTTGATCCGATTTCCACGCCGCTCAGCAAACAAGGGGAAGGTGCCGATAGCGTTCTCGACGTCATCCGGGTCACGCTGACAACGAGTGGTGCAAAGCTGACGAGCACCGGCTCCGTGATCACCGGCAACAATGCCGCATACGAAGTCATCCTGACGGCGGACTCGCTGGCATCGCCTCCGCCCGCCTTGCCCAAGCCTGAAGTCAAGACCAATGCCGCGACGTTTGAAGGCATCCGTGCTGCCCTTCAGGCCTGCTTTGCGCTGGACCCCGCCGCCCGCGCGGATGGCAATAGCGTGCTTGGCGCTTGCAGCACCGCATTCTCGAGCGATTACCTGAACAACAGCTACACCGTTCGCGACGACCTGTCCACCCTGCTGGCTGCGAGCGACATGAAGGGCGCGAAGTTCGAGGCGCCAGTTGTCCTGTTCAATTCGACCAATGCCCAGAACCAGGCAACCGCGCTGGTACGCCTGCCCTTCGTTCGCACCGACAAATCCACCGACCACATCACGCGCCTTGTCACCAATCGTGCGCCCGCCGGCTGGCAGTTGACGGGCAACCAGCGCAGCTACGAAGCTGCGGTCACGCGGCGAATCAGCAAGGTCACCGAGTTGAACCCGCTATCGGCGCAGGGGATCGTATCGCGCTATGAGAGTTCGCTACGTTTTCTGTTCAACCCCGCCCGGGGCGCAGGTATGAATGTGCAACTGGTACGGGTGACGGGCCCGGGATTGCCGGCTGCTGGCATTACCCTCTCGCGCTCGCGCGTTTGCGGCAGCTACAACAATCTGGTGGTACAAAATCTGGCCGGGTCGCTGACCTACGCCACAGACGATCCTGTGACGCCCAGCCAGATCATCGGCGACAGCGGGCAATCGAGCAGCACCGTGGTCCTGGCGGCCACGGCAATCGATAGCAACCAGGCAGTAAGGTGGGGCGGGCTATCCACCGGCGGCAACACGTACCTGCCTGCAGCCCTGTCGGACTCCGCCATCGAGAGCCTTCCGGCCTATGGCCGCTACAAGTTCGAGGTGTGGAACCGCAACGTCAACTCCAGCTACAAAACCAGCCTGGCAGCGGCTGACGATACGTTCTACGTGACTACATCGGGCAGCGTGCTCACGCCGTCGGTACTGGCGCGGCAGACCTGGAACAGCATCGACGCAGGCAGCCAGGACTTTGTCGCCACGGGGGGCAGCAAGACTGCGGCGCAGTCCGACATGCAGATCAGCTGGACGCAGAACGCAGAGCCTGTCGACCGCGCCCTGGCGTTTGGCGCCCTGCAGAGTGCGGTGCCACTGCCCGAGCGCGTGCTGATTCAGGGATCGCCCGTCGCGCGGTCCGCGCGCAGCGATACGATCAGTGCAAGCAATTCGGCATCCAGCGCGCAGCTGACGCCCTGCAACGCCGCGAAGTTCCCGGCATTCGGCCTGGCGGGCGACCAGCGCACTGTTGAAATCCGATCCACGACTGCGGACGACACGCAGAAGTTCGTGCGTATTGTTGGCACGGTGCGGTAACCGAGATGCTATCGCCGCTGACAATGGTCGGCGGCGATTACGCATGGAAAAAGGCTGGCGCTTGCCGGCCTTTTTCCATCACGAATGATCTGGATATCTCCATCTCGGCAATTCATCGTTATTTCCGTCGCTATTTCGACCGCACTTTCGATCGTGCAAAAGCAAAACCCCCCAGTACTTTCGTACTGGGGGGTTTCAAGGGAGAGCCTGGCGATTACCTACTTTCACACGGGTATCCGCACTATCATCGGCGTGGAGTCGTTTCACGGTCCTGTTCGGGATGGGAAGGGGTGGTTCCAACTCGCTATGGTCACCAGGCATAAACGGTGGCCGCGTTGAGGTTCGCTCAACGCAGCAAATAGGGATGTAGTAGGGGTTGTGCGTATCGGCCAAGCTGCTTTTTGCTGCTGCAGCGGCACGCGACACTCACACCAGGTAGAAACACACTGGTTATAGGATCAAGCCTTACGGGCAATTAGTACTGGTTAGCTTAACGCATTACTGCGCTTCCACACCCAGCCTATCAACGTCCTGGTCTCGAACGACCCTTCAAGGAGCTCAAGGCTCCAGGGAATCCTCATCTTCAGGCGAGTTTCCCGCTTAGATGCTTTCAGCGGTTATCTCTTCCGTACATAGCTACCCTGCGATGCCTCTGGCGAGACAACAGGTACACCAGCGGTACGTCCACTCCGGTCCTCTCGTACTAGGAGCAGCCCCCGTCAAGATTCCAACGCCCACGGCAGATAGGGACCAAACTGTCTCACGACGTTTTAAACCCAGCTCACGTACCTCTTTAAATGGCGAACAGCCATACCCTTGGGACCGGCTACAGCCCCAGGATGAGATGAGCCGACATCGAGGTGCCAAACACCGCCGTCGATATGAACTCTTGGGCGGTATCAGCCTGTTATCCCCAGAGTACCTTTTATCCGTTGAGCGATGGCCCTTCCATTCAGAACCACCGGATCACTATGTCCTGCTTTCGCACCTGCTCGACTTGTCGGTCTCGCAGTTAAGCACGCTTTTGCCATTGCACTTTAGGTACGATGTCCGACCGTACCAAGCGTACCTTCGAACTCCTCCGTTACACTTTGGGAGGAGACCGCCCCAGTCAAACTGCCTACCATGCACTGTCCCCGACCCGGATTCACGGGCCAAGGTTAGAACCTCAAACAAACCAGGGTGGTATTTCAAGGACGGCTCCACGCAGACTAGCGTCCACGCTTCAAAGCCTCCCACCTATCCTACACAGATCGGTTCAAAGTCCAATGCAAAGCTACAGTAAAGGTTCATGGGGTCTTTCCGTCTAGCCGCGGGGAGATTGCATCATCACAAACACTTCAACTTCGCTGAGTCTCGGGAGGAGACAGTGTGGCCATCGTTACGCCATTCGTGCAGGTCGGAACTTACCCGACAAGGAATTTCGCTACCTTAGGACCGTTATAGTTACGGCCGCCGTTTACCGGGACTTCAATCAAGAGCTTGCACCCCATCATTTAATCTTCCGGCACCGGGCAGGCGTCACACCCTATACGTCCACTTTCGTGTTTGCAGAGTGCTGTGTTTTTATTAAACAGTCGCAGCCACCATTTTATTGCAACCCCTTCACCCTCCTGGCGCAGGCCAGTCAAGCTACAAGGGCGTACCTTATCCCGAAGTTACGGTACCAATTTGCCGAGTTCCTTCTCCCGAGTTCTCTCAAGCGCCTTAGAATACTCATCTCGCCCACCTGTGTCGGTTTGCGGTACGGTCTCGTATGACTGAAGCTTAGAGGCTTTTCTTGGAACCACTTCCAATTGCTTCGCAGCACTAGGCCGCTCGCCCCATATCCTTGAATTCCGCGCCCGGATTTGCCTAAGCGCCTTCTCCAATACAGGGACCGGGACTTCCAACACCCGGACAACCTTCCGCGATCCGTCCCCCCATCGCATCATACGACGGTGCAGGAATATTAACCTGCTTCCCATCAGCTACGCATCTCTGCCTCGCCTTAGGGGCCGACTCACCCTACGCCGATGAACGTTGCGTAGGAAACCTTGGGCTTACGGCGAGGGGGCTTTTCACCCCCTTTATCGCTACTCATGTCAGCATTCGCACTTCTGATACCTCCAGCATCCTTTACAAGACACCTTCACAGGCTTACAGAACGCTCTCCTACCATGCGTGCACTCCTTTAAATCCACTTCACTTGCATCCCAACGATCACTGTTGGGCGCTTTGTCGATGCTGCGCATCGACAAGCAAGGTGCACTTAAAGGAATGCACGCATCCGCAGCTTCGGTGACTGGCTTAGCCCCGTTACATCTTCCGCGCAGGACGACTCGATCAGTGAGCTATTACGCTTTCTTTAAAGGATGGCTGCTTCTAAGCCAACCTCCTGACTGTTTTAGCCTTCCCACTTCGTTTCCCACTTAGCCAATCTTAGGGACCTTAGCTGGCGGTCTGGGTTGTTTCCCTCTTGACACCGGACGTTAGCACCCGATGTCTGTCTCCCGTGATTGCACTCTTCGGTATTCGGAGTTTGCTATGGCGGGGTAATCAGCAATAGACCCCCCAACCATGACAGTGCTCTACCCCCGAAGGTGAGACACGAGGCACTACCTAAATAGTTTTCGGAGAGAACCAGCTATTTCCAGACTTGTTTAGCCTTTCACCCCTATCCACAGCTCATCCCCTAACTTTTCAACGTTAGTGGGTTCGGTCCTCCAGTACGTGTTACCGCACCTTCAACCTGGCCATGGATAGATCGTCTGGTTTCGGGTCTACACCCAGCGACTGAACGCCCTATTCGGACTCGCTTTCGCTACGCCTTCCCTAATCGGTTAAGCTTGCCACTGAATGTAAGTCGCTGACCCATTATACAAAAGGTACGCCGTCACCCGTTTCCAGGCTCCGACTGTTTGTATGCATGCGGTTTCAGGATCTATTTCACTCCCCTCCCGGGGTTCTTTTCGCCTTTCCCTCACGGTACTGGTTCACTATCGGTCGATCACGAGTATTTAGCCTTGGAGGATGGTCCCCCCATCTTCAGACAGGATTTCACGTGTCCCGCCCTACTTGTCGTACACCTAGTTCCACAACGCTGTTTTCGCATACAGGGCTATCACCTGCTATGGCCGGGCTTTCCATCCCGTTCTGCTAACAATGCTGCTAAAGAGTACAAGGCTCTTCCCATTTCGTTCGCCACTACTCTGGGAATCTCGGTTGATTTCTGTTCCTGCAGCTACTTAGATGTTTCAGTTCGCCGCGTTCGCTTCCCTGACCTATGTATTCAGTCAGGGATGACCCATACGGGCCGGGTTTCCCCATTCGGACATCTCCGGATCAAAGCTTGTTTGCCAGCTCCCCGAAGCTTTTCGCAGGCTACCGCGTCCTTCATCGCCTGTGATCGCCAAGGCATCCACCACATGCACTTGTTCGCTTGACCCTATAACGAGTGTGTCTCAAACTTGCGTTCAAGCCGTGCTCGCTACAGGATGAGTTCTCGCATTTGTGCCGTATTCCAAGTCATCTTTCGATCACTTAAATACATTTTGGTTGATACAATCACAACCCGGTATCGTGTTTTACTGCAGCGTCTCATCAACGCTCACGACACCTTTACTACATCCCATATTGTTAAAGAACAGCCGTGCGAAACTTCGTCTCGCAACGTCTTGGCCAAGGCCAAAGGCAAACGCTCAATCCTAAGCGCTTGCCTTTGACGACCAATCCAAGGTGCACAGTGAAGTGCGAGGTAATTGGTGGAGGATGACGGGATCGAACCGACGACCCCCTGCTTGCAAAGCAGGTGCTCTCCCAGCTGAGCTAATCCCCCAAATACTACTAGCGCCGGAAGCTCAACATCGAACCACCGTCTATAACTTGGTGGGTCTGGTAGGACTTGAACCTACGACCCCCGCCTTATCAAGACGGTGCTCTAACCACCTGAGCTACAGACCCTTGGCTGTAACAGCAAACAAACCGATAAGTGTGAACGCTCGACTTGAGATGCACGCTCTTGAAAGGAGGTGATCCAGCCGCACCTTCCGATACGGCTACCTTGTTACGACTTCACCCCAGTCATGAACCCTGCCGTGGTAATCGCCCTCCTTGCGGTTAGGCTAACTACTTCTGGCAAAACCCACTCCCATGGTGTGACGGGCGGTGTGTACAAGACCCGGGAACGTATTCACCGCGGCATGCTGATCCGCGATTACTAGCGATTCCAGCTTCACGTAGTCGAGTTGCAGACTACGATCCGGACTACGATGCGTTTTCTGGGATTAGCTCCCCCTCGCGGGTTGGCAACCCTCTGTACGCACCATTGTATGACGTGTGAAGCCCTACCCATAAGGGCCATGAGGACTTGACGTCATCCCCACCTTCCTCCGGTTTGTCACCGGCAGTCTCTCTAGAGTGCTCTTGCGTAGCAACTAAAGACAAGGGTTGCGCTCGTTGCGGGACTTAACCCAACATCTCACGACACGAGCTGACGACAGCCATGCAGCACCTGTGTCCACTTTCCCTTTCGGGCACCTGATGCATCTCTGCTTCGTTAGTGGCATGTCAAGGG